>DXCD01000071.1 GCA_019116185.1 Candidatus Mediterraneibacter stercorigallinarum | reverse complement strand
CGACCAGTTTGTCCAGCGGTTATTTTCCTCCGGAACCCGGGATACTATATTATCATTCAGCTCGGAAGGACTGTCTCCCGAACTTCCTGCCCTGTTTGTAAATGATGCGATTCCAAGAGGCCAGTAAAATCCGTTTTTATAACCTGTAAACTTATCGCCTTTATATGTATCTGACGTAACTCTTATGGTTGTCTGCGTCTCATAGCTGTTATCTGTTCCCTGCTCCTGCGCCGTGCCTTTCACAGTGACGATCTTTCCGTCTTCCATAAACAGCTCCTGAGGATGCGGCTCCCACTGAACCTGAGCTTCTTCTGTCGTGCCGTCGCTGTAATACAGTCTTGCCCTGTCAGAAAGCTGCGGCACTGTGCCCACCGGAACTGCGGTTGAGAACTGCTGTACTCCTGTCACTCCTTTTACCAGCACGACTGCTTCCGGCTGGAGTTCCTGTCCTTCCACTGTTCCCTTTACAACGAATTCGCCATATTCCATGCACTGTTCTTCTGTGACTGTTTCCCATACCACCGGCACATTTTTCGGAAGCCCTTCCTTAAATGTGGCACGGATCGTGGCCGGCAGAACCGGAACCACGCCTTTTTCTGTCGTCACATGCACTTCTTCATATCCCGTGATCACAGAAACCTCAGTATTTTCTTTAATCGTAATCTCAAGGACATTCGTCTCAACCGTGACTCCCTGATAAGCCACTGATGCCTTCAATGTAGTTGCGCCCGGATAGAGTGCATAGATCTGCCCATCATGGATCTCTGCGATTTCCGGATTTCCCAGAACATATTCCACTTGGATCAGATCATCGCTCAGCACAGTTCCATCCTGCAGAACTGCCTCAATCTGAATATCTTTTACATCGTCCTGCGTCAGCTCTGTGTTCTCCATCGAGATGGAAGCTTCCTTCAATTTCGGCAGCCCCCGGGTAAACTGTACCGTATAATCACGCCTTGTGACTCCGTCTTCCGCCACTGACGAGATCAGCGCCGCGCTGTCTCCGTCCAAGGCCTGGACAACAAACACGCTTGCATACTCCGCGCCTTCCGCAGTAACCTCCGGAACCTCGTCCTCATAATCCAGCTCTACTGTATAATAATACTGCTCCGGCGAAAATCCTTCGACCGTCACCCCGTTTATTCTCAGGTCTTTCAGCGATGCGTCGCTGCTCACCGGAAGCTTCGTCTCGCCTTCATATACATGAACTTCACTGATTCCCTGTGCAAGCCCTGCTTCAGAATAGAAATTCCATCTTATAAATCTTGCATTGACAGGCGTAAACTCAATTACATTCTCCGCGTCAGTCACAAACTCATCTTTCACGCTGATGCTCTGATTTTCTACCGGAGTCCATGTCGTCCCGTCCAGGCTGTATTCCATAGTGATCCGGTCCGCGGTTGCCATTGCCGTATCCGTCGGATTTGTCCAGAAGTCGAGGCCGACCTTTCCGATATAATGCTCTTCCTCAAATTCCAGCTGCAGCCATTCGTTCTGTTCGCCATGCCCCCACGGAATCCATCTTTCGCCCGCCGGTCCTGCCGTATAATATACCTTTCCATTATTGACCGCCTCTACCGGATCATTCCCGTTTGCCTGCTCAAAGGAAGCGGTCGGAATCGGATAGGTTCCGCTGCGTTGTGCAATATCCTTGGAAAACGTTGTCTCACCTGCTGCTACACGGATATTTGCTTTTGCTTTGCAGGAGAGTCCCTCCACTGTGCCTTCAATGGCCACAGTGCCCTCTTCACGCACCATATCCTCGGAAACAGTTTCCCATGTAACCGCTGCCTGTTTTTCCAGACCGGTATTATAGACTGCGGTCACTTCTTCCGGCAGCTCAGGGATCACGCCAATCTGCGTCACAACTGTCGTATCGCGGATCCCGACAACATCTGTCACGATAATCCTGACTTTCACGACATCATCAGTCCCGTCCACGATACCTTCCAGGACAAAGATCCCCGGAGTACTCAGCTGATCCTCATCGATTTCGTCCCAGATCACTGCCTTCTCTTCCGTAGTCCCGTCACTATATACCGCGGTCACTTTTTCCGGAAGCTCCGGAAGGACTCCTCTCTCTGTTTTGATATCCGGAAGTGTTTCATATCCGGCCAGCTTCTTGTCTTCGCTGTCTTTAACCGTAAACACGGTTGTCCTTGCGCTTTCCAGCCCGCCTGACGATGCGGTCAGAGTAAACGAGCCTTCCTGCTCCGTGGACTGTACAATGACCATTGCCTTTCCACTGTACGCTTTTCTTGTATTCCCTTTGTAGCTGTCCGTTACTTCCGTGGCATCCCCATTGTCTACTCCGACGATCTTTCCGTTACCGGAAATCTGGAAATTCACCTGGTTTGAAGCTGTCGGCACAACCCTGCCTTCCGCATCCGTGATATCTACTGTAATATACGACAAATCATAGCCGTCTGCCGTAATCACCTGGCGGTCGGGGGTCAGTTCCACTTTTGCCGGATCGCCTGTCGTCTCAACTACATCCCGCGCGATCTCGTTCCCTTCTGTATCTCTTGCCACTGCTTCCAGCCTGCCCGGTTGATATTCAACCTCCCATTCCAGATAGAGATGCCCGTCTTCTGCTTCCTGGTAAGGTCTGCCGTCAGATGTCTCAAGCTGAAGGAATTCTTTCTTCCCAAGGCTCTCCCCGTTCAGGAACAATTCCACGCTCGCCGCATTTGAATAAGCCTGTACTTTGATCTTTCCGTCTGTTTTGATGCTGTCATCATTCTCCCAATTCCAGTGCGGAAGAAGATGTACCATGGGGTGCTCGTCGACATCCACCCACTGGCTCTGGTAAATATAAAACGCATCTTTCGGAATCCCTGCTGTGTCAAACACGCCGAAATACGAACTCTTCGCTGGCCACTGGTCATGGTAGGGGCTCGGTTCGCCTATGTAATCATACCCTGTCCACACAAACTCTCCCAGGACAAATTTCCGGTCGCGGTCCGCTTTCCACGCATCTTCCGCCGAACGTCCCCATCCCACAGTATTCCCGTCGTCGTAATTACTGCGGATCTTCTTTTCATCATCTATGATATAATAACCTCTGCTGCGCACTGCTGACGATGTCTCCGAACCCATAATGATCCAGTCCGGATATTCCTCATGAGCCGCGTCATAACTGTTTTCTCCATAATTAAATCCTACAACGCCGGTCACATCCGCTACCTGTTTCATTCCGCTGTCCCAGAAACCGTCAATAAAATTATTAAATCCCTGTGTGGCAGGTCTCGTATCATCTACTTCTTTTACCCAGTCCACAAGTTTCTGAGCCGTATTTACGGATGCGTACACGATCTCATTGCCGATTGACCACATAATGATACACGGCTCGTTCTTTCCGCGGTCAACCATGTTCTTAATATCGAACTCCGCCCATGTTTCTCCCGGTTCTGCATCCGGATGCGTGGCCGGCTGGTTGAAGAATCTCGCATAATCCTTGCTGCGCTTTGCGCTCTCCCAGCAGTCAAACGCCTCGTCAATGACAAGAAGTCCTTCCATATTACAGATCTCCAGGAGCTCATCCGCAGCCGGGTTGTGTGTCACGCGGATTGCATTGACTCCCATTTCTTTCAGCGACTGCATCTGACGCTCAATCGCGCGGTAGTTCGCCACAGCTCCCAGCGCGCCCTGGTCATGGTGCATGCACATCCCGTGGAGCTTCATATACTCGCCATTCAGATAAAATCCCTCATTCGGATCCATTGTCACCCAGCGGAATCCGAGAGAAGAATCATAGGTATCTACCACTTTATCTTCTACGATCACTTCTGTTTTCACGCTGTACAGATCCGGTGTCTCCGTATCCCAGAGTTCCGGTTTTCCCGTCACGATATCCTGAGAAAATGTCTCTGTCCCGCCGGCGCTGATCGTAATCTCCTCCGTTGTAACAGCCTCGCGAAAAACATTTCCCTCATCGTCAAGTATCGTGGCCCTGACCTTTACGCCGGTCTCGCTCTCTGTCTCATTTTCCACCTTTGTCTCAACATGCACTGTTGCGCGGTCTCTCGCGTATTCTTTTTCCAGATCCGGAGTCGTCACATAGGTTCCGTAACGCCCCACGTGGACAGGATCTGTGACGACAAGATCCACATTGCGGTAAATCCCGCTTCCCGAATACCAGCGGCTGCTGGGCTGCTGGTGATTGACCTTTACTGAGATCACATTCTCCGTCACTCCATCCGCTGTCACATAATCCGTAATATCATACGCAAATGGTGAGTATCCATACGGATAGTTTCCTGCCATCCTGCCATTTACATAGACTGTACTGTCCATATAAACTCCGCCGAAGGAAATCGAAATCCTCTTCCCTTCCATTTCTTTTGGAAGAACAAAATGCTTCCGATACCAGCCGACGCCGCCGTTTAAGTATCCTCCGTTCGCCGTTCCGGGAGAATTCGGGTCAAAATCCTGTTCAATACTGTAATCATGGGGCAGATCTACATCTCTCCATGCTGAATCATCGTACTCTTTTCCCGAAGCGTCAATACTGCCCTCTGTTTCCAGGAAGAATTTCCATCCTTTATTAAACGAAATTTCTCTCTCCTCGGAGGAGCCCTCCACTGACTCTGCCGCTTGAACATTCTCTGATAGTCCGAACGGCGTGATCATTGATATCCCGAGTGCTGCAGCCATGACAGCAGAAACTGCAGTCTTCCACATCCTTCTTTTTCTCATCCCTTTCCCTCCAATTATCTATTTTTGATTTCTATTTTAAAGTAATTTTCAGAAAAATAAGATGGATAGATTTTACTACTTCATGTGGAATCTTTTTACTTTACAGTTCTTTTCCGCCTGATCGGATCTCCCTGCCCAGATATCTCAAAAGGCGCCTGCCATACCGCTCTGTGAGCATTGATGGCAGACGCCTCGTCTGATAAATTCTATTAAGGAATAATTTTTTCTACTTGATCACTTTTTTCTGCTCGGTCACTTTTTCTACTCGATCACTTTAAGCCAGCCTTCCGGCGCCTCGATGTGTCCCATCTGGATGCCGGTCAGTGTATCATACAGCTTCTGGGTGATCGGTCCCATCTTCTCCATTCCGCTCGGGAAGCAGATCTCTTTCCCGTGATCCACGACCTTGCCGACCGGGGAGATCACTGCCGCGGTGCCGCACAGGCCGCACTCTGCGAAATCTTTCACCTCGTCAAAGTATACGTCTCTCTCCTCTACTTCCAGTCCCAGGTAATGCTCAGCCACATACATGATGGACCTTCTCGTGATAGACGGGAGGATCGTATTGGAATGCGGTGTTACGACCTTATTATCCTTTGTGACAAAGATAAAGTTCGCGCCGCCGGTTTCCTCAACCTTTGTCCTGGTCGCGGAATCCAGGTACATGTTCTCGTCAAATCCGTTTGCATGGGCTGTAACGATAGCATGAAGGCTCATGGCATAGTTAAGGCCGGCCTTGATGTGTCCTGTTCCATGGGGAGCAGCGCGGTCGAAGTCTGACACACAGATTGTGATCGGCTTTGCGCCGCCTTTGAAATACGGTCCCACCGGAGTCGTGAATACACGGAACTGATACTCGTCGGCAGGCTTCACTCCGATGACCGGATTGATCCCGAACATATAGGGTCTGATGTACAACGTCGCCCCGGAGCCGTACGGCGGAACATATGCTGCATTTGCCTTTACGGTCTGGACCACTGCGTCCACGAACCGGTCTTCCGGGAACACGGGCATTTCCAGACGCTTTGCTGAATCTACCATACGCGCGGCGTTGAGGTCCGGGCGGAATGTCACGATACGTCCGTCCTCCGTTGTGTACGCCTTCATCCCTTCAAACACAGTCTGCGCATACTGAAGCACTCCTGCACATTCATTCATGGTGATGTTCGCATCATCAGTAAGCACGCCTTCGTCCCATTTTCCATCTTTATAATTTGACACATACCGTTTGTCGGTCTGCATATAACTGAATCCGATGTTTTCCCAGTCAATATTTTTCTTCACCATTGTAAATCCTCCATTCCTCCGGTCAAAACAAGCCCTTTTGTTGTTTCTGGTGACATTATAATACTCTGGTTAATAAAAATCAAGAGTGCGCTCTGTTTTTTGTCGAGAGCGCGGCCGGACCAGAACGGACAGCCGGATCATCTCTCCATCATGCTGATGGATTCGATCCCCACGCTTCCGCCTCTTACCACCTCAATACTCTTGAACTCTTCTTTCATGAGCTTCACCACAGCATCATTCTTAGTCGCGGTCTGCACGAACTCCACGAGCACGCTGTCCCTGCCGTAGTCAATGACCTTTGCCTTAAAGGTCTCCGCGATCTGGAACACCTCCACCTTGGCCGCCGGGGTACAGTTAAACACTTTCACATAGAGGATTTCCTTCATCCTCACAAAAATATCCGTAAAATCAATGACCTTGATGACCTCGATCATACGGTTGAGCTGCTTCTTGATCTGCTCAAATGTCTCGTCGTCACTGACCGTTGCGATGGTCATCCTCGATATGGTCGGGTCTTCTGTCGTCCCCACTGTCAGGCTGTCCAGATTGTATGACTTTGCCGAGAACAGCCCGGATATCTTGGAGAGCACTCCTACCTGATTCTCCACATAGAGGGAGATCCATCTCTTTTTCATACTATTATCCATTTTTTCGCGCTCCTTTCTTCTCTCGGCCCCTAGCAGTCCATGATCATCTCTTCCAGCGTGCCGCCCGGCTTGATCATTGGGTATACCAGGTCTTCCGGGTCAATGATAAATTCGATCAGGGTCGGCACCTTTGTCTCTGCCTTCGCCGCTTCAAACGCCGCGGCAATCTCCTCTTTCTTCGTCACGCGGATCCCCTTCGCTCCATAGCTCTCTGCCAGGCGCACGAAATCCGGCGTGTACTCCGGCATCTCTTCCCCGTTTGTCCTGCGGTACAGGGCTCCGGCGCGCAGATTTGTCATGCCATAGCGTTTCCCGTAAAACAGTTTCTGCCACTGGCGCACCATTCCGAGATATTCATTGTTAAATACGCAGAGGATGAGCGGAAGCTCCTCAAGAACAGCGGTGGCAAATTCCTGGATATTCATCTGCATGCCGCCGTCCCCGGAGATCGCGATCACCGCCTTGTCCGGGTTGCCCAGCTTAGCGCCGATAGCCGCCGGGAATCCGTATCCCATTGTCCCCAGCCCGCCGGAGGTGACAAGCTGTTTCTTCTCCGTGATCTCCGCATACTGGGTGACAAACATCTGATGCTGGCCCACATCTGTGGCTATGATCGCATCGTCAAACTGCCGGTTCATCTCCTCTATAATATCCATTGGCGTCATGTGCGTATAATTCTTCATGACAAGAGGATGCTCCTCTTTCCACGCCCGGATCTGTTCCAGCCATCCTTCTGTCTCACATGGCTCTACATATTCGTTCATCTTTGTAACTGCCTCCAGGGCATCCGCCACGATGGGCACATGTACATGGATATTCCTTGAGATCGACGCGGTGTCAATGTCAATGTGCACGATCTCTGCATTCGGTGCAAACGCGTGCAGCTTCCCTGTGATCCGGTCATTGAACCGTGTCCCGATGGAGAAGAGCAGGTCGCATTCGCCCACTGCCATGTTCGCCGCGTACTGCCCGTGCATTCCCAGGTTGCCGATATACAGCGGATGGTTGGTCGGGACAGCGCCCCGTCCCATGATCGTTGTCACCACAGGCACATTTGTCTTATTGACCACTTCTGTAAATACCTGGTTCGCGCGCGCGATATTCACGCCGCCCCCGGCGAGGAACAGAGGTTTTTTCGCTTTTTTGAGCATTTTAAGCGCTCTTTTGAGCTGCCCCATGTGTACGCTTGTGTTCGGCTTATAGCCACGGATATTTACGGTTTCCGGATATTCCGCACTTCCCAGCTCTCCCATCACGTCCTTTGGCAGGTCGATGAGCACCGGACCGGGGCGTCCTGTCCTTGCGATGTAAAACGCCTCTTTGATGATCCTTCCCAGGTCCTCTCTGTTGCGCACGGTCACGCCGTATTTTGTGATACTGCGGGTGATTCCCACGATATCCACTTCCTGGAACGCGTCGTTTCCGATCAGGTTCTTCGCCACCTGTCCGGTAAAGCAGACAAGGGGCACACTGTCATAGTTCGCTGTCGCAAGTCCTGTGACCAGGTTGGTCGCTCCAGGGCCGCTGGTGACAAGGCAGACCCCGACCTTGCCGGTCGTCCGCGCGTAGGCGTCCGCTTCGTGCACGAGCGCCTGCTCATGACGCGGCAGGATAACGCGGATATCGTCCTGCTTATACAGCTCGTCGCTGATGTCAATGGTACACGCTCCGGGATATCCGAAGATCGTGTCCACACCTTCCTCTTTTAATGCCCTTACAAGTAATTTGTTTCCTGTGATCTTTCTCAATTTCCCTGCCTCCTTTTCTTTAAGACCTCTCTCGTATATTGACTTCCTCGTATATTAACTTCCTTCCCATCTTTCCGGGGCCTTCCCTTCAGATTCCGGCTGTTCAGCATACGCAGGCTGCCGGTGTAAAAAAACCCTGAGCATTTATATGCTCAGGGCGAATAATCTTATCCGTGTTACCACCTAATTTCAGAGAAATCTCTCTGCACTCTGCCGGTACGGGAATCCATCTGAATCCGATACCGTTTCCCAGTAACGCGGGAATCACGTTGAAGCCTACTTGACATCCTGTCGTTCAGTCCACTGCTCAAAGGCTACCTTCCATAATATCCTCACGGGGATTCTCACCGGCCATCCCCTCTCTTTGCATCGGAAAACTATGTACTCCTCCTTGTCACTGCATTTGGTCTATGGTCTTAAAACTGAAATTTAAATACATTATAGTGTGTATAATTATCCTTGTCAATCACGTTTTCTTGATCTTTTTTAATATATCAATATTCAAATCTGTCAGGCAGCGCCCTGTTCCCATATCCCAGGCTTTCTCCATCCTCGGAATACCCATGGAAATTATCAGCATAAGCGTCCCCGTCAATCATAAGATATCCGTTATAGCCCACTGTATGACGCGTGCCGTCTTTCATTGTGATATATAAGATCCTGGACATCCCCGCCAGCTGATCCGGTTCTTCAATATATCTTCCTGTACTTTTATTAATCAGTGCGATGATGTCATCAAATTCATCCTCCTCAAAGATCCGATACCGCTCATCTTCTGCCGAAGGCATAACGGTCAGTTCGATCTTCGATACATCCGATGCCTGAAGGGACCTTGCCCAGGTCATAGCCTCCCGCCGGGAGGGAATTTTCCAATAAAAGAAAGCGCCTCCAAAACTGAAAATAAGCAGAACCAATACCACAATGACCATCATATATTTTTTCTGCCCTCTGATTTTCCTCATAACGCATCCTCCTTCCCTTTCACACGGATTTATTTCTGTTTCTATATATTAGAGTCACAAGGGAAGGATTTTGCTGCAGATCATCCGGCTTTTTCTCTATCTGTTCCCCCGGTTCTTTACAATCCCCAGAATGGAATACAGCAGAAGCGCCGCTATATTTGCCATGACCACGCTTGCCCCTGCCGGGGTTGCCCAAACATAGGAAACCGTAATTCCGATAACCAGACACACAACTGATATAACGGCAGAGTTTATTATGACACTTTTAAATGTCCTGCACACTCTCATAGATGTAAGCGCAGGGAAAATAATCAGACTTGAGATCAAGAGCGCGCCCATCATACGCATCCCCAGCACGATCGTCACCGCTGTCAGTATGGCGATCAGTGTATTATACAGATCTGCCTTCACCCCGGTCGCCCGCGCAAATGTCTCGTCAAATGTAATGGCAAAGATTTTATGATAAAAGAAAATATACAGAATCAGCACCACTGCCGCCAGCACAACGCTGAGACGCACATCTTCCTCGCTCATGGCGAGGATGCTGCCGAACATATAGTTGTACACGTCTGTATTCATACCTGTAGTCATGGAGATCACCATCACGCCCACAGCCAGCGAGCTGGTGGAAATCAGCGCGATCGCCGCGTCTCCTTTGATCCGGCTGTTTCCCCGGATTCGGAGCAGCAGGACCGCTGCCACGATGACCACCGGGATCGCCACGGTAAGGGGCGCCACATTCAATGCCGCCGCGATGGCGAGAGCTCCGAACCCTACATGGGAAAGCCCGTCCCCGATCATGGAGTACCGCTTCAGCACAAGGCTCACGCCCAGAAGGGACGAACACAGCGCCACAAGGGCTCCCACTGTAATCGCGCGCACCATAAACGGATATGAGAACATCTCAAATATATTTTCAAGCATTGTGAGCACCTCCGTCCGTATCCTTGTCCGCGCCCTCCAGGAATTTCTTTCCCACGCGGCTCTTCCTGTAATCCTCTGCTGTCCCGAAGAAGAGCATTTTCTCCTGAAGGTGGAGAATGTGGCTGGCATCTTCCACCGCGCTCTCGATGTCATGGGAGACCATCACCACCGCGATCCCGGATTCCCGGTTGATCCGCCGGATGAGCTGATAGAACTCTGCAGTCACGATAGGATCAAGCCCGGTCACCGGCTCATCCAGCAACAGCAGCGTCTTCGTAGCGCAGAGGGCCCGCGCCAGGAGCACTCTCTGCTTCTGTCCCCCCGAGAGATCCCGGAAGCACTGCTTCGCCAGATCGCGGATGCCCAGGAGCTCCATCTTCTCCACTGCTGCCTTTTTATCCCCGCCGGTGTAAAACGGTTTCAATCCCCGGCTGTTGAGCCTGCCGGACAGAACGACCTCATACACGCTCGCCGGGAAATCCTTCTGCGCGTCTGTCTGCTGCGGGAGATAACCGATCTCATTCTGTTTCAGTCCGTCCCCATACAGAATGCGCCCTTTTTCCACACCCTTCAGCCCAAGGAGACTCTTCACGAGGGTGCTCTTGCCCGAACCGTTCTCTCCCACGATACACAGGTAATCCCCGGCTTCAATGGAGAAGTCCAGATCTTTTACCACTGTCTGTCCTTCATATCCGATGGAAACATTTTCGCATCTGATCAGCGCCATCCGTTCAAAACCTCCTTCAGAGTCTCCACATTTTTCTGCATCATGCTCAAATAAGTCTCGCCGTTCTCAAAATCATCTGCTGACAGGTTGTGGCAGCTGTAAAACACCTTCACCTCTGTCCCTGTCGCCTCTGCAATGGCATTGGCAATATCCGCGTTGCTCAGCTCCATTTTTAATACAGCGGGAACATTCTCTTCTTTCACTTTATCAATAAGAAATGCCATGGTCGCCGCGCTTGGCTCTGTATCACCCGCGCAGCCCGGGAATGCGGCATAATAATCCAGTCCATACTCGTCCGCAAAATAGCGGAACGGGAACCGGTCGCCGAAGATCAGCAGGTTTCCCTGCGCATTCTCCGTCACCTCCCGGAACTCCCGGTCCAGTTCTGAAAGCTCCGCCTCATATGCCGCGGCATTTTCCTCATAAGCTGCCCGATTGGACGGATCCGCCTCAATCAGCACCTCTTTGATCTGTTCCACGATCAGCGCCGCATTGACCGGAGAAGTCCACACATGCTCGTCGATCTCATGGACAGAATGCGCTTCCTCCTCTGACTCATCCGCATGGTCATGATCCTCATCGGGTTCTTCTCCATCTGCCTGTGCCTCACTGTCGGGATCTTCATGGGTATGCCCTGCGGATTCCTTCATTCCTTCCACGTGCTCCTCTTCCACTGTGTCCACACAGTCCACCAGTTTCAATGTCAGGCAGTCACTGTCCGGCATGGAACTTAAGATATCCTCCACCCAGACATCATTTTCCCCGCCAGTGTAAATGAACACGTCGCTCTCCTGGATCGCGATAATGTCCTGGGGCGTGGGCTCATAGGAATGGCTCTCCTCCCCGGGCTTTAAGAGCATTTTCAGCTCCACCTGTTCTCCCGCGATCTCGCGGACAAAGTCATAGGGCGGAAAGATCGTTGTCACTACGCTGATCTTCCCGGCTTCTTCTGCTGTTCCCTGCGCGCTTTTGTCCGCAGCTGTACCGTTCTGCCCGCTGCATCCGGACAGAAGGAGCACCGATATGAGCATAACTGATATAAGCCAGCTGACTGACAGAGCTGGCTTAGAAGATATTTTTCTCTGCTTATTTTCTCTCATATTTCGTAAAACGGTATTCCAGGTCAAAGCAGGTCTGCTCCTCTCCTTCTTCCGTCATCTCCCATTCATCCATCTCATCCAGGTTCGGGAAAAAGGTATCCGCCTGGAATGAGCGGTCGATCTTTGTCACATATACAGTGTCACAATACGGAAGCATCATCCGGTAGATGCTCTCTCCGCCGATCACGTATATCTTCTCAGTATCATATTTCTTCAGTTCTTCCAGCAGCTCGTCCTGTGAGTGGACGATCACCGCGTCTTTCACCTGATAGTCACGGTTCCCTGTAAGCACAATATTTGTGCGGTTCTTGAGCGGAGCGCCGTTCGGGAAACTTTCCAGTGTCTTTCGTCCCATAACTACAACGTTTCCTGTAGTTGTCTCCCGGAAAAACTTCATATCCGAGGGAATGCTGACAAGCAGCTTGTTATTGCAGCCGATTCCCCAGTTTCTGTCTGCTGAGAGTATTGCTTTCATATGAATCTCTTCCTTTCTGTCTTTTGACCTTTATAATAAAGCCTCTTTCAGACGGCCGCGCCTACACTGCGACCGGGATATTTTTCATCTGCGGATGTGTCTCATAATTGTCCAGGCGCACGTCGTCCGGCGTAAAGTCATAGAAGTCTTTGATCTCCGGATTCAGCCAGAAGTCCGGCGCCGTGAGCGGCTCTCTTGAGATCAGCTCCTCGATCATGGGCACATGCCTGTCATAGATATGAGCGTCCGCAATCACATGGACAAACTCCCCTGCCTTCATGCCGCACACCTGGGCCAGCATATGAAGCAGCACTGCATACTGGCACACATTCCAGTTGTTGGCAGTCAGCACATCCTGAGATCTCTGATTCAGGATTCCATTCAGGGTAAGGATGTCACTGTCCTTCTCCTTTGTCACATTAAATGTCATGCTGTACGCGCACGGATACAGATTCATCTCGTGGAGATCCTGGTGCACATAAATATTCGTCATGATCCGGCGGCTGTACGGGTTATTCTTCAGGTCATAGATCACCCGGTCCGTCTGATCCATCATTCCTTCTTTATATTGATGCTTCACGCCCATCTGATAGCCGTACGCCTTGCCGATGGATCCCGTCTCATCTGCCCAGCTGTCCCAGATATGGCTCTTTAATTCATTCACATTGTTGGACTTCTTCTGCCAGATCCACAGCATCTCGTCCACACAGCTCTTGATCGCTGTGCGCCGCAGCGTCAATGCCGGAAATTCCTTTGACAAATCATAACGGTTGACTACACCGAATTTCTTGATCGTATAAGCTGACGTACCGTCCTCCCATACAGGCCGTACCTTTTCCCCCTCTGTGCTTGTCCCGTTATCAATGATATCCCTGCACATGTCAATAAAAACTTTGTCTGCGTAGCTCATAATATTCTCCTTTTTCTGACAATTCTCCCCAAAGGGGTCAGACCCCTTTTGCTCCCGTTTTCTCACAATTATCACGGATCTGCTATATTGTACAACATTTTCTCCAGGTTCTTCCTGAGCGCTTCTACTTCCCGCTTTGTCATCCCCCGGGTCAGCTCCCGGTCCAGCTTCCTTCTGTCTGCTTCCATCCGCCGCTGAATATCATACGCCTTCTCTGTGAGGTAGATATTCTTCTTCCGCTTATCATTTGCATTCGGAACACAGAGGATGTAGCCTTTCTCATCCAGGCGCTTCAGGATTCCGGTCACAGTGGGATTCTTAAGATTCAAATTCTTCTCAACATCCCGCTGGCTCACTTCGTCTTTACTCGTGTGGAAAAGGTAATCCAGCACCGCGCACTGGGAAGAAGTGATCCCGGTATCTTTCAGCCTCTCCGTTAATTCTTTTTCAAAAACATTGTTGATCTGTTTGATCAGAAACCCTATTGGCCTGCCGCGCTGTTCCATCCTTATCTCCTCGTATCTTCGTTAACGAAAAAGCACCTGCATCTCACTTCGAGATATCAGGTGCTTCTCAGAGCGACAGACGGGGTTCGAAC
>DXCD01000070.1 GCA_019116185.1 Candidatus Mediterraneibacter stercorigallinarum | reverse complement strand
TACGCTGTTAGTATATGGAGGCTGGCAGGTTTTAAACTGGAAATTCGTAACAGTTATTTTTTATTTTGCTTTTAAAATATAGATGCGGGAATCAAAGTCGCAGCTTTCCGCGTTTTCGTTCTGTCCGGACGAAGCGTCCGAGGTGATCAGGCCTAAGTTCATCAGTTCGTCCCCGCAGCGGGTTCCGATCCTGAAGGACTGCGTGCCTGAAAACGTGCCGCGCTCACAGCTGCCTCTTACTTCTACTTCATATTCTGCTTCCGGATCCAGCCCCTGCAGACGCAGACGCGTATAAGGCATATTGACTCCGTTCAGCGTGCGGTACCAGCCGGCTACGGCTTCTTTCCGGTCGCTGCTGACTGTCATCCAGGCTGTGATATTCCCGTCAAACGGGCTTTTCAGCCTGTAAAATGTCCCAAACTGGATCAGATGCCGGTATTCTTTCATAAATCGGATCTGCTCTTTGACCTCTTCCTGTTCTTCTTCCGAGAGGAGGTTCAGATTGAGCTCATATCCAAAAGTTCCGAAATACGCTGTGTTTGCCCGCGTGCGAAGGGGCGTATTCCTGTTAAGCTGGTGATTCGGCGCCGCAGATACATGGCTTCCCATGCTGCTGAGAGGATAACAGTAAGTGCTTCCATACTGGATCTTGACGCGCTCAACAGCGTCCGTATCATCGCTTGTCCATGCCTGGGGAGCATAATAAAGCATCCCGGGGTCAAATCTTCCGCCTCCGCTGGCGCAGGATTCAAAAAGCACCTGCGGAAATTCCTCTGTAAGCCTTTCATACAGGTCGTATACACCGAGGATGTATCTGTGGTATACTTCGCCCTGCCGGTCCGGCGGGAGCGCGGCACTGTAACACTCGGTGATGCTCCGGTTCATATCCCATTTCACATAGGAAATCTTTGCCTCGGAAAGTATTTTAGCCATCATCCGGTAAATGCAGTCCACCACTTCTTTTCTGGAAAAATCAAGCACATACTGGTATCTGCCGTGTGAGGATCTGTATCCCGGCGCCGCGAGGATCCAGTCCGGGTGTTCCCGGTAAAGGTCAGAATCCCTGTTGACCATCTCCGGCTCAAACCACAGCCCGAACTTCATTCCCATATCCTCGATCCGCTGTGCAAGCCCATTGATTCCTTCCGGAAGGCGGTCAAGGTTGGGCGTCCAGTCTCCAAGCCCGGCATGTTCGCTGCTGCGCTGTCCGAACCATCCGTCATCCAGGACAAATAACTCGATCCCGCATTCCTTTGCTTTTTCCGCTATTTTTATAAGCTTTTCTTCCGTAAAATCAAAATAAGTGGCTTCCCAGTTATTGATCAAGATCGGGCGTTCCCTGTCCCTCCAGTATCCCCGCGCAAGGCGCTTCTGGTACAGGCTGTGAAAGGTCTGGCTCAAGTGATTCATTCCCCTGTCCGTGTATACCATGACCGCCTCAGGAGTCTGGAACTCTTCTCCCGGGCTGAGTTTCCAGTCAAAACCATTCGGATGAATGCCCATCAGCACTCTTGTCGTGTCATAAGTATCCACTTCCGCCTGTGCAAGAAAATTGCCGCTGTAAATCAGGCTGAAACCAAGCGCTTCCCCATGGGATTCATCTGTGTTCGGGCGCTTCAGTATGACAAAGGGATTATGGTTATGCGACGAATGCCCTCTCAGGCTTCCGACTGACTGAATCCCCTGTTCCAGCCTTCTGACTTTGGGATACCGCTCCCTTGCCCATGCGCCGGAGAATTGGATCCAGTCATATTCACTGTCCGGCAGATCCATGCAGAGGCTCATGGCAGAGGAAAGATGCAGTGTCTGCCCGCCATGATTGAGGAAGCGGGCGCTGCGCGCGATGATCCCGCCCCGGGCGAACACGGTGTATGTCAGCTCCAGCCTGAGCCCTGCCTGCTGATCTTCCAGTCCCAATATCAGTGTATCCGTCTCTGCGTCATTTTCCGTATAAGTCGCCGGGAGCCCGGGAAGTTTGGGCTTGCCGGGCTCCACCCGGTAATCATGCAGGCAGAATTCGGAAATCCGGTTTCCGTTTTCCTGTATGACCTCAGCTGCCGGGATCCTGTAATCAGTTGCGCCAAACGTGCCGTATTCCTGTTTGATATGCTCCATTGAAAATGCCTTGTCCGTATCATAGATACAGGAAGCCATGGGACGCGGCAATATCTCCAGGAGATGGGAATAGTCCTCTCGTTCTTTGATCCTTTTTCCGAAATAGAGCTGTCCCATCTGGCTGTTTGGCAGTACGGTCATGATATAGCTGATCTCTTCATTGCAGAGATGAAATGTGTTTTTCTGTTTGTTAATGATAATGCACATAACAAAAGTGCCTCCTGTCTCTGTTCTCTATTTTCATTCATTTTGAAACAAATATTTGATGATCCGGACCTTGTCTGGCGCATCAGACTGTAAAGATGCTGTACTTTCCGGCTCCGGATACGGTCAGGTCCCGTTCTCTGCCTTCCAGATAGATCCGCGTTGTAAATACAAGCTCCCCGCCGTTGACAAAGACTTCCACGATCGAACTGTCTGCCAGGACTGTCAGTTCATCAACCTTCCCGGATACACGCCCGATTCTCCTTCTTCTGCCGCCTCCGCACTCACAGGTCTCGCGGCCGGCGGCCGCTGTTCCTGCTCCGCCTGCCAGGAAGGATAATTCTGCCAGATCATCCTCTATGTGGATCGTCAGCCCGTTTTCCTCCTGCCCGATCTTGATTTTCTGGAACATTCCGCCGATTTCTTTGATCTCCAGAAGGACTGTCCGCCCGTCCCAATGATACCGGCTGTCTGCGGTCTGTTCGTTCTTCCAGCCAAGAGCATACAGCTCTTTTACCGGTTTCTGGTATATTTTTCCATCCTTTATGCTCAGCTCCCGCGGCAGAGTCAGGCAGTGCTGCCAGCCGTTTGCAACGGAAAGATTCCTGTGCGCCTTTTCTGTATCCGGCACGCCAGCCCAACCAATCATGATCCGTCTGCCGTCCTCGGTCCGGAAAGTCTGCGGGGCATAAAAGTCAAATCCCATATCCCACTCTGTAAATGTCTCTTCAGGATCACTGCTTCTCGACAGCAGAGAGTATCCGGATTGATAGATATTCTGGAATCTCTCTTTCTCCGCTTCCAGTCCCTGGGGGCAGAAGGAAAGCACTTTTTCTCCGTCCAGTTCAAACAGATCCGGGCACTCCCACATATATCCGAAGGCTTTTTCCGGTATGAGTTTCTGATGCAGATTCCATTTCAGCTTATCCTCTGATGCATAGATCAGAACTCCGCCCTTGTCGCGCCGGCTCCCGTCTTCTGCGTATCCTCTTGCCCTGGCGCCGAGTATCATATAATAGCGCCCGTCCGCCTTCCACACCTTAGGATCTCTGATGTGCGCTGTGATATCCTCCGGATAATCCTCCATGCCCAGCAGCTTCTTTTTCTGCGACATTTCCTGCCCATCCTCAGATATTACCATAAGCTGATTAGATATCCTGCCGCTGTCGATATAATCATAATCCCCCGGGAGCTTTACATTTCCCGTATAGAACAAGTACATCTTCCCGTCTTCGATCAGCGCTGAACCGGAATATACGCCGCTCTGGTCCTCCGGTATGTCTGTGGTAAGGACGGGATCATGATATTCCCAGTGCAGCAGATCCCGGCTTGTACAGTGTCCCCAGTATCCTCCGCCTCCATGTACACTCAGCGGTGAATACTGGAAATACGCGTGAAAGACGCCGTGGAACTGGCACAGCCCGTTCGGGTCATTGATCCAACCCACAGGCGGCATGATATGGAACCGGGTGCGGAAAGGACAGCCTGCAACTGTCCCTCCTATCCGCTTTTCTTCTTCTTTTGCCCGCCGGAGGTTTGCTTCTGTCTTTGCCATTTGCAGTCCTTCCTCTATGCAGTTTGTTTTTAAACTCTTTTCCATTGATTTCCTCCGCCGCGCTCTTATCTGCTTATCACAGCCAGTTTATCCCCGGTCCTGACATCACGTTCAGGTTCTTTGTGCAGGCTGTATCCTTCGGCAGGTTCTGTCAGGATCAGGCTGGTAGTCGTATCATATCCCGCTTTTTCGATCTGTTCTTTATCAAATGTCAGGATGCAGTCACCTTTCTTCAGCTCTTGACCTTCCCTTACATGCGCGTCAAAATATTTCCCCTGCAGGTTTACCGTGTCAATCCCCACATGGATAAGTAGGCCGTTTCCTCCTTTTGTCCGGAGTCCCACTGCATGCTTTGTATCCATTACCATTTCCACAGCCACATCTGCGGGTGCGTAAATCTTCCCATCTGCGGGAATAATTGCGATCCCGTCTCCAAGCACCTTCTGGGAGAATGTGGGATCATTCACCTTCTCAATCCCAACATATTTTCCGGATGCAAATGCATCAAGCTCTTCCGTCACGCTTCCGTCTGCCGCAGATACAACAGCCTTTTTTCTCCCGAATGCCGTGCTCAGAAGCAGGGCAAACAGGAATCCCGCTGCAAGCGCTGCCACATGAGCGATTATATAATTGAAATAACCATTATTCGCAGGATCAGCAAGGGCGATGCCCGGAACGACGGTTGTTCCGAATCCAAGTGCCGCCAGATCCGTAAAATAGACGATCAGTCCTCCGACAGCGCCGCCGATACACCCGCCGATCAGCGGATAGCGGTATCTTAAGTTGACTCCAAACAGAGCCGGTTCAGTGATTCCGAATAATACGGAAATAAAGCTGGGGATACATAATTCTTTTGCCTTTGCGTCTTTTAAGTTCCGTACAAGATATCCGAGCACTGCCCCGCCCTGGGCGATAATGGCAACGGACATCAGAGGATTTAAGAAGTTCCGTCCTGTGTCAACAAGAAGCTGTGACTCGATCGCGCCAAATACATGGTGAAGGCCTGTGATTACGATCAGCTGCTATACGCCGGAGAACACTGCATACCCGAGAGCGCCCAGGTTTTCCGTCATCCAGACGAGCACAGTAGTAATTCCTGATGCAAGCGCCCTTCCGATAGGTCCGATGACAAGGAAGAGAAGGAATGCGCTCACCATTGTCGTAAGAAGCGGAGACACAAGAAGCCGGATCACCTCTGGCACTTTCTTCTCAAAGAAGATATCCAGTTTCGCGGTCACAATGCCGATCAACAGCGCTACAATGATACCGCCCTGGAAACCGACAAGATCCACGCCGAACCCGAAGATGTGCAGCGTCGTAACTTCCACGGTTCCCTGAGCTGCCGCATAAGCGTCCGCGAGACTGTTGGTAAGCATGATACACCCGATCACGATACCCATGATAGGACGGCCGCCGAACCGTTTTACCGTACTGTAAGCCACACAGAGCGGCAGGAAGCCGAAGATGGCACCGGAAGAGATGTTGATCAGCCGGGACAACCCGTATAACGTCTCATTATTCTGCACGAAATCAATGTTTCCGAGCACGCTGGAAAGTCCGGTCAGAAGCGCTGCCGCAAGGATCCCCGGCATGATTTCAATAAATACATCGGAAAGTGCTTTTACCGCCCTCTGGAGAGGATTCATCTTCTTATTTGCTTTTGTCTTTAAATCTCCCAGGCTCATACTGTCCATATGGATGGATTCTGCCAGCACCTGGCATACGTCATTTACAAGCCCTGCTCCGAAAATGATCTGAAGCTGGTCGCCTGCAACGAATACGCCTTTGACCAGATCAACATTTTCAATCCCTTTCATATCCGCTTTGTCATTGTCCCCAAGAACCAGTCTCAGGCGGGTCGCGCAGTGTGCGATCCCGAGGATATTGTCCCTGCCCCCGGCGAGCCTGACCAGTTCTGATGCTATTTTCTCATAGCGTTCTCTTTTCTTAGCATCCATTCCCTGATACCTCCATCGTTTTTTGATCTTTTCTTTTTATACAGTGATGTCCACTGTCTGTCTTCCGCGCGGTTGGAACAAATGATGCTGCCAAAGTCTTCCGGTCCTTCCTTTTCATTTGTTCTTGTAATTCTAATTATAGCGTAATATACTTGTTATAATATAGACAAATGTTGTTTCTCTATATAGTTTTGTTGGAGAAAAGGAAAGGCGGTGTTTTTGTTGAATGATTATATATTTTCCAATGATTTTTCAAAGAATCTTGACGCGATGATCTATACATGCGGATATGAGAAATGTTCTCCCGCTCACAGCTACGGGCCCGCGGTGCGCAGCGGATATCTGATCCATTATATTTTAGGCGGAAAGGGGATTTATAAAACAGAGGGGCATCTTTATCATCTTTCCGAAGGCGACGCGTTTCTTATACGCCCGAACACGCTGATTTACTATGAAGCTGACAAATACCACCCATGGACATACACCTGGATCGGTTTCCAGGGCATCAAGATCGAAGAATATCTGAAGCGGACGTCTCTTCTGGAGACCCCGTATTTTCATTATGGCAGAGACGACCGGGTCCGGCTCTGCCACGAGAAGATGTTCGAAGCCTACAAACTCCCGGAGAACAGGGATCTTATGATGAACAGCATCCTTTATGAATACCTGTATCTTCTGGCAAGCAAATTTCCCCGGAAATATATTCCTCCCAAGGAGAAAAAAATAACTTATGTGGAAGAGGCTCTCCGCTATATTGAAAACAATTACTCCCAGCCGGTCAATATCCAGGTGATCGCTGACTATCTGAATATCGAGCGTACATACCTGTACCGACTGTTCAAAGACATCACCGGAAGCTCGCCTCAGGAGTATCTTCTGGACTACCGGATCCGGCGCGCCTGCACACTGTTAAAAGAGACCGGTCTTCCGGTCAATGATATTGCCCGTTCCGTCGGCTATGATGACGCGCTCTATTTCTCCCGCCTGTTCAAACAGCGCAAAGGGCGCACGCCCACACAATACCGGCGCGAAAAGCACGAAAAATCATGAAAGAAGTGTGAACGGGGTCAGACCCCTTTGAGGAAAATTGTCAGAATTTTCTCTTTAAAGGGGTCTGACCCCGTTCACAGTTTCTTCACAATTAAAGTGTCGTCTCCAGCATGATCTCCCGGATCCTGCTGTCTATATACTGTTTCAGCCCGGCAAGCTCCGGCCCGGAGAGTTCCGGGTCTTCAGCCAGGAGCTGTTTCGCGTCATCAGCCGCATTTTTAAGGATCTTTGCATCCTGGAATACATCCGCGATCTTGAAGTCCAGTATCCCGCTCTGGCGGATTCCGAACAGGTCTCCCGGGCCCCGGAGCCGCAGGTCTTCTCCCGCGATAAAGAACCCGTCATTAGAATGGTTCAGGATATCCAGCCTTTCCCTGGTCTCATCAGACTTTGACGCGGACATAAAGATACAGTAGGACTGGTGCTTCCCTCTTCCCACACGGCCGCGAAGCTGATGGAGCTGCGCCAGCCCGAAGCGCTCTGCATTCTCGATCATGATGACGGTCGCATTGGGCACGTCGATCCCCACTTCCACGACCGTGGTGGACACAAGGATCTGGATCTCATTTTTCCCAAAGGCTTCCATGACCGCATCCTTTTCCTGCTGTTTCATTTTTCCGTGAAGGCAGCCGACCCGGATATTGTCTCCCATCTCTTCTGCAAGCATCTGGGAGTAGTCCATGACATTCTCTGCCTCAAGGCTCTCGCTCTCTTCCACCATAGGACAGATCACATAGCACTGCCTGCCCTGTGCCACCTGCCTTCTCATGAATGAATACGCCTTCTCCCGGTATCCTGTATCCACCACACAGTTTTTAATGGGCAGGCGGTCTTTGGGCATCTCGTCAATGACAGAAATATCCAGGTCTCCGTAAAGGATGATTGCCAGGGTCCGTGGGATGGGCGTTGCACTCATGACAAGAATGTGCGGCATGGAGCCTTTCCCTGCAAGCGCTTCCCTCTGACGCACGCCGAAGCGGTGCTGCTCATCTGTCACCACGAGCGCCAGGTTACGGTAGACTGCCTTTTCCTGTATCAGCGCGTGGGTTCCGATAATGACAGCGGAATCTCCGCTCTGAATCCTCTCATACGCCGCGCGCTTCTGTGCCGCTGTCATAGATCCGGTGAGCAGTTCCGCCTGAAGGGGTATGCCATACTTTTCCAGCATTCCTGATATATTTTCATAATGCTGGCGTGCCAGCACTTCCGTGGGCGCCATGAGCGCTCCCTGGTACCCGTTGAGTCCTGCCAGCAGAAGCGCTAAAAACGCCACGATCGTCTTCCCTGATCCCACGTCTCCCTGGACGAGCCGGGACATCACATGCAGCCCCTGCATGTCTGCCTTTATCTCTTTCCACACCTTCATCTGCGCCCCTGTCAGCTGGTACGGAAGCGCCTCAAGAAACTGCCCGATCTTCTCCTGATCTGGAAAACGGAACTTATTTTCCACACGGTTCCCGGACTCCTTCATCCGCCGAAGAGAAAGGATAAACACAAGAAACTCTTCGAACACGAAGCGTTCTCTTGCCGCGGCAAAGCTGTCTTTATCTTCCGGGAAATGCATATTTCTGACCGCTTCTTCGTAAGGCAGAAAACGATATTTCCTGCTCAGCTCTCCGGGCAGGATATCCATTTTGTCATCCGCGCAGTCAAGCGCCTGGCGCACTGCCTTTATGACAGCATTGTTGGTCAGGCCTGCAGTAAGATGATAGACCGGCTGCATGGTGTGGCGCTTCTCTTCGTATTTTGACGCCGGATAATAGATCTCCGGATGCTCCATCACAAGGCCGTCCCTTCTCCTGACCACCCGTCCGCGCAGAATGAGAACTCCGCCTTTTGACAGCGTATTTCTGAGAAACGGCATTCGGAACCAGATGACCTTCAGCGTGCCGGTCAGATCCTTCAGATAGAGCGTCGTGATCTGCAGCCGCTGGCTGCCCGACACCTGTATCCTCCCGAATACCGAACCGGACACGGTACACACTTTTCCTTCTTCAATGCTTCCGATGGGGATCGGATCGTCAAAGATCTCGAATCCTCTCGGATAATAGCGGATCAGATCTCCGATTGTCCTGATGCCAAGGTGATGGAACATTTTTTCTGTCTTTTCGCCTACTCCCTTGAGCGAACCAATACTCTGTCTTTCTCTCATAACCTCTGTCTTGACTCCTCTTTTATTCGCTTCTATGATTCTTGATCATACAGGTAAGGGCGTTCTTCCTGTCGAAAGAACGCCCTGTCTTCGTGCAAATAAATTTCTGCACCATTAACCGGCTTATATATTTACTCTACGGAAAGCACATAGTAATAGATCGGCTGTCCGCCCATGTGTATGTCTACATCTACATCCGGATAGAGAGCTTCCACATCTCCGGCGAATTTTTCTGCATCTTCAGCAAGAACATCCTGCCCGTAATAAAGACTGATCAATTCAGAGTCATCGTCCACGAGCTTGGCAAGCATCTCCTTGGCCGTTTCTTCTACAGACTGACCGACAGAGAGAATGCCGTCATCGCCGATCCCCATGATATCGCCTTCATGGATCTCCTTATCGTCAATATGTGTATCTCTGACCGCGTAGGTCACCTGCCCGGTCTTTACATTTTTTACAGCTTCCAGCATTGCATCCATATTTGTGTCCACGTCTGCTTCCGGCATGAAACTGATGACCGCGGTAATCCCCTGTGGAACTGTCTTCGTCGGAATCACAATGATGTCTTTGTCTTTAGTAAGCGACTGGGCCTGGTTCGCCGCCAGGATAATGTTCTTATTGTTCGGAAGAATAAAGATATGATCCGCGTTTACCTCATCAATAGCTGTCAGCATGTCGTCCGTACTCGGATTCATCGTCTGCCCGCCTTCAATGATATAATCCACACCCAGTTCGCGGAAGATCTCATTCATTCCTTCCCCGATCGAAACTGCGATAAAGCCCACCGGTTTTCTCGGCTCTTTTTTCTTCTTCTGAGCAGTCTCCTCCGCCTGCTGAGCAGCCACTTTCTCAGCATCCCGGATCAGCTTTTCCTGATGTTCTTCCCGCATATTATCGATCTTCATTCGGGAAAGCTGCCCGTATGTGAGCGCTTTTTGGATCGCAAGTCCCGGATCATTTGTGTGGACATGGATCTTTACGATATCATCATCCGCAACGCATACAATAGAATCCCCGATAGACTCGAGATAAGCTTTGAATTCTACTTCATCTTTTGCCGTGAATTCCTTTTCTGTCATAATAATAAATTCTGTACAGTATCCGAATTTAATATCTGCCTCAGCCTGCTGTCCCGGCTTGACCATCTTCGTTCCGGATCCTGCCTCGATCGCCGCATAATCGATCTCTTTGCCGAGGAAGGCGTCATAAGCACCCCGGAGCACTTCAAGCAATCCCTGTCCGCCCGAATCGACTACCCCTGCTTCCTTCAGAACAGGCAGCATCTCCGGAGTCTGTGCCAGCACTTCCTCCGCATGACGTATCACTTCCGGAAGGAAAATTTCCAGATCTTCTGTTGTCTCTGCAAGTTCAGCCGCCTTCTGGGCAGCCCCCTTTGCCACAGTAAGGATCGTACCCTCCTTAGGTTTCATGACTGCTTTGTATGCGGTAGCAGTCGCACGGTCACATGCTTTCGCAAGGATTGCAGTGTCGATTTCATCATGTTCCCTGATTTCTTTTGTAAATCCACGGAGAAGCTGGGAAAGGATAACACCGGAATTTCCTCTTGCCCCCCTCAGCGAACCCGAGGAGATTGCCTTTGCTATGGACATCATATCCGGTTTTTCCAGTGCCTGCACCTCTTTTGCAGCCGACATGATCGTCAATGTCATATTCGTACCCGTATCCCCGTCCGGTACAGGGAAAACGTTCAATTCATTGATGAATTCTTTTTTCGCATCCAGATTTGCAGCTCCGGCAAGGAACATCTTCTGGAGCATCTCCGTATTTATCGTTTTAACAGCCACGCCAATATCCTCCTTAATCTATCACTCTCACACCTTCTACGAAGATGTTGATCTTTTCTACCGTCATGCCGGTGAATTCTTCAACCTTATATTTTACATTACTCATAAGATTGTCAGAAACAGAAAGGATATTCACGCCATAAGCGACAATGACATGAAAATTCAGAGTAAGGGCGTTCTCGTCGGAGATCTCCACCTTGATCCCATGGGTAAGGCTCTCTCTCTTTAAAAGCCGCACCAGTCCGTCTTTCATGTTCACGGCTGCCATCCCGACGATGCCGAAACACTCAACTGCAACGGATCCGGCATATTTGGCGATCACCTCAGGATTGACCGTAATAATCCCAAGATCTGTGCTCATACTTCCCTTCATCATGTATACCTCCATTTTTTAAAGGATTTTTCCATAAATAACATGATTATTATACTATTCATTCCTTAATTTTACAATATACATTCG
>DXCD01000069.1 GCA_019116185.1 Candidatus Mediterraneibacter stercorigallinarum | reverse complement strand
TTTTAAGAAATTTATAAGAAAGAATTAAGAAAGAAAAGTGTTTTTCGACAGAAAATACTTTTCTTTCTTTGTTTTTTTGGTAAAAATTACGGAATGTTTTGAACTTGCCGGGGAGTACGTAAAAAAGATATGAGCGCTGCTTCACTATCAGTTTTATGAACCGCACAGATAAATTGAAAATCAGGTACGGCTCTATTACAGAATATGCGGATATTTAGTGAAGCGCTTTTGTTGGTTTGGGCAGATCATGGCCTGAAGTCTGTATGGAGCATGTATACTTTGGAAAAAGAAAGGAGGGATGGAGCCGGATAAGTTTTATTGTACCAATAGGGAGGATTTATGAAGGAGAAAAGAAAGGATGAAAAGAATTAGAAAAGCGGGAGCAGGGCTCCTGGCGACAGCTGTGGCAGTTTCAACATTTGCCAATGCAGCGCCTATGATGGCGCAGGCTGCCGATCCGTCATACAGCGGAAGTCTTACGACAGTAGACGCTGTATCCGCTGATGGAAATATTGTTAATATTTCTTTTAATGACGGAGAACTGGAAGGACGGATTACATTTCTGGAAGACGGAGTGTTCCGGTATAATGTAGATCCATCGGGCGAATTCGGTGAATACGCGGAAGTTAGAAGCGGTTATCCCGATACGGCAAAGATTCAGGCTCAGCCGGATGATTCTGACAGCTATTCGCATCCGGACGCAGCTGTTTCCGAAGACGAAGACACATTTACAATCACGAATGAAGATGGTGATACGACGATAGTCTTTGACAAAGACACCGCTCTTATGACAGTCATGACAGGCGGCAAGATTGTCATGGAAGAGGCGGCGCCGCTTTCGTTTACAGGTACCGGTACCACACAGACACTTGTAAAGCACGACACTACGAATTATTCCTCTGATCTTCAGGAAGAATATTTTGGCGGGGGAACGCAGAACGGGCGTTTTGTACATACAGGTGAAGTGATTAATATTTCAAATGAGAGCAGCTGGACGGACGGCGGAGTATCTTCACCGAATCCGTTCTACTACACGACAAATGGCTACGGCGTATTGCGCAACACCTATATGGATGGAGAATATGATTTTGGCTCTGCAAATGAAGAGGTTGTGACGGCTACGCATGAGGAAAATGAATTTGACGCTTATATTTTCGTGTCATCAAGCGTAGATGGATCGAGTGTAACAACAGATCTGCTCGATGGGTATTATACTGTCACGGGTGATCCGGTGCTTTTGCCCTCTTATGCATTTTACCTGGGGCACTTTAATGCGTACAACCGTGACGCGTGGTCAGATTCCGAAGATATCGGATATGATTGGACAATCAAAGGGAATGATCCCTATGATTCCGAAGGCACGACGACATATGAAGAAGGCGGGACCGGGTTTGAGATATCGGAAGGACAGAACGCAGAGACGCTCAACGGAACCGGACCGACAGTAGCCACAGACGAGGTGCCGGATGATTTGACGTATCTTTATGAGTATTCCGCGCAGGCGGTGCTGAATGAATATCTGGAATACGACATGCCGATCGGCTATTTCCTGCCCAATGATGGCTACGGCGCCGGCTATGGGCAGAACGGCTACAATATGACAGGCGGAGTCAACGCGGACGGCAGCAGTTCTGAAGAACGCCTTGCGGCGGTTGCGGCAAATGTAGACAATCTGGAAGTGTTTGTCGACTATGCGGCCAGCCTTGGCGTCGCGACAGGACTCTGGACACAAAGTGATCTGACGCCGGATTCCGATTCGAGTACTTACTGGCATACGCTTCGTGATTTTGCGGCAGAAGTAGAAGCAGGGGTAACAACACTTAAGACGGACGTCGCATGGGTGGGGTATGGATACTCTTTCCAGCTCAGCGGCGTAAAAGAAGCGTATGAGATTATCACGACGCAGGAAGAGGACAGCAGCCGTCCGAATATCATATCGTTGGATGGATGGGCCGGCTCTCAGCGGTATAATTCCGTGTGGACAGGAGATCAGACCGGCGGCGACTGGGAGTATATCCGTTTTCATATTCCGACTTTTATCGGGCAGTCCCTGAGCGGCAATCCGAATATCGGATCTGATATGGACGGGATCTGGGGAGGCGACCCGGTCATTGCCACACGTGACTACCAGTGGAAGAGCTTTGCGCCGCAGATGCTTGACATGGACGGATGGGGCAGCTATGCAAAAGGCCCGTATGTCCATGGCGATCCGTACACAGGCGTCAGCCGTATGTACTTAAAGCTCAAAGCAATGATGATGCCTTATATCTATACGAACGCATATGCGGCGGTGAATATTGATACAGGCAATGACGATACCGGAATGCCGATGGTAAGGGCAATGTTCCTTGAATTCCCTGACGAGTCGTACGCTTATACAGAAGCAGGCTCCCAGTACCAGTATATGTGGGGCGAATACCTGCTGGTAGCGCCGGTATATCAGGATACTGAATCAGACGATATGGGAAATGATGTAAGAAACGGCATCTATCTCCCGGGAGGGGAAGATCAGATCTGGATTGACTATTTTACGGGCGCGCAGTACCGCGGCGGTCAGGTATTAAACGGATTTGACGCGCCGTTATGGAAGCTTCCGCTGTTTGTTAAGAGCGGAGCTATTATTCCGATGTACGCAGAACACAATGTGGTTGAATCAACAGACAGTGAAGGAAAGGAGATTGAGAATGGTCTTGACAAGACGCAGCGTATCATCGAGTTCTGGCCGGACGGCGACACGGATTACAGTGCGATAGAAGATGATGGCACTTATATTGAAAATGATACAGAGACAGTTGACGGATATGGTGAAGTAGACAACATCAGTTATGGAGACCATGTCACCACAAAATATACTTCAAGCGTGGACGGGACTACGGCGACACTGACTGCAGAAGCGTCGACCGGCACATATGAAGGGTATGAGTCCGAGAAGGATACGACATTTGTCGTCAATGTTTCAGAAGAGCCGACAGCAGTGACAGCATATAATGGTGACGACAGCCTGACTCAGAGGGAAGTGTCAACAAAAGAAGATTTCGACGCGGCGGTTCCGGCTGAAGACGAATATATATACTTCTACGACGCGGATCCGGAGATTGAGACTTTTGCATCCGATGAGGAAGAGATCCTTGCGGAAATGATGGAAGATGAGTCCGCGACAGTAGTATCTGATAAGGTTTATGTCAAGTTTGCCACTACAGACGCGCAGGCAAACGCGCAGACGCTTATCATCGAAGGGTATGTAAACAACGGGGATCTGGCTTCAATTGAGCTCAATGAAGACCTTGACGCTCCGGTGCTGAGCGAAGCAGAAGACCTTAAGACACCTACAAGCATTACGCTTGCCTGGGATGCGGTTGAAGGCGCGACAGGCTATGAGATCCTTGTTGACGGCACGATCGATGAAGGCGGAAATGTGACGAGCGGAATGATCAATTCTGTTCCCGGAGATGATCTTACGTTTACTCATACGGATCTTGAATATGATTCAGAACATACTTACTATATCCGTTCGGTCAATACAGACGGACATTCTGTCTGGAGTGAGGCTCTTGAGGCACGGTCGGCGGACGACCCGTTCCGGCTGACTCCGGAAGTGACGTCTGATCAGATTACGTGGACAGGCGGTATATATAGTACAAGGACCGCGGATAAAGCGTTTGATGAAGAATTCCAGTCAGGCGACGAGGGATTCCACTCCTCGGAGAATGCGATCGGAGAGACGCTTACCGTAGATTATGGCGAAGCTTATATCTTAGACTATATCGAATACTATCCGCGGGATGACGCCGGAAACGGCACTGTGACCGAGATGCTGGTGGAGACCAGCCTTGACGGCGTCAACTGGGTAAAACATGGGGACGACGGGAGCAGCACGGATGCCGATGCCGACTTGTCGTTTGTCATGGAGAGCAGCAGCGATACGAAAACACTGGACTTAAGTGATCCGAATACAGGATCTGATTCGATTGGAGCGCGGTATGTGCGCTTTACCCCACTGGCGTCCGTTGGAAATTACTTCTCGGCAAGCGAGCTGAAGGTATACACCATTGAGTCTGGATCGGGTTCGGCGGACAGCCCGTTCCGCGCCGGAAATATCTCGTCGGTGGGAATGAGTGAAGCTTCTCTTACGACGTTCCAGCAGATGTTCCAGAAAGAGTCTTCCCAGCACGGCTCGTATAAGAACAGCACATGGGTGAGCGAGGTGCAGAGCCAGTACGGAGACATTAATTTCAACGGCATTGCCGATATCTGGGACTATGCGTTTACCGCGTTTTATGTAGACGGCGGGACGACCAAGACCGGCAGCGTATCCGGGGATATCCTGCTCCTGCCGAGCGGGGAGACGATAGAAGAAGGGGATACCTTTACGATCAATGTCACGGCGATTGACGTAGAGAATCTTAACGGGTATGGTTCGATCATCAATTATGATCCTGACAAAATCGAATATGTCAGCACCTCATATGTGGGCACGGGAAGCATGTACACCCAGGGGATGACGGGAAATATTGTAAATGATGACGGGACAGCATATATTAACCATAATGCCGTCAATATGGGCGATCAGCCTTTGGTCAGCGGCTCTAAAGTCTTAGCGACAATCACGCTGCGCGCAAAGGAAGATATTACGCTGAACAATATCACGGACGTTGCTGACGAAGACTTTGTTATCGATCTTTCCACAGTGACACTGATGGGACCGGATTTCAGTATAAAAGAAAGCACGCAGGTTACAGAGGTTGATATACCAGAGGTCATAACATCGGGAGAGGTCACCAGCCTGATTGTTGACGCAGAGGCGAAATCAACAGGACCAAGCGGTGACGGAGATGATATCTGGGCCAGCCTGGACGATGATGAGACCACATATACCAACAGTAACTACAACGATACATCGGTTGCGAAACCGCAGCAGTATGACTTCACTCTAAGCAGTTCGGTTATGCTGAATAAGGTAAGGATCTGTCCGAGAATCACTTCGAGCGGAGCGGTCGGAAACGGCGCGCCAAGTTCTGTTATTGTATACGTCAGCACGGACGGTATCAGCTATACTGAAGCAGCGTCCCAGACGATAGATCCTGCGTCTGCCGATTATACAGATATCGAATTTGACGCCGTGGAAGCGCAGTATGTAAGACTTGTCCTGGACTCGGATCACGAGACTGTCGTTGCAACCGGAGAGGTAGAATTGTGGGCAGGCACGTCCGAAGAAATAACGGGAATTGAGCCTGCAGAGAGCGCTGCGACACAGATCCATGTCGGCTATGTGGGAGACGTGGACGCGGTAATTCTGCCGGAAGACTATCCGAACCAGTATTTTACGGCGACGAGCAGCGATTCGGCAATTGCTTCCATCATTACTCTTGTAGATGACAATGGAGATCCGGTATACAAAGTGCTTGGCATGTCGGAAGGAACCGCTCAGATCACCCTGACTGCGGCAGCCGATGAGACAATTACCTGTACTTATGATATAGAGGTGCTTTCCGGGCCGGATAAGACGGAGCTTGGCGAGGCAATCAGTGCAGCTACAGGCGTAACCGAATCCATTTATACGGAAGAGTCGTATGCGGCCTATGAGACAGCATATAATAACGCCGTTGAAGTGTATGAAAATCCCGATGCTTCACGCTCAGAAGTCGAGTCGGCAGCCGCGGAGCTTTTAGAAGCGTATGCCGCATTAGTGATACAGCCGGTCGACGAATCCCTGGAACTTGATACAGACAGGGTGCTCTCGTCAGCTGACGCGCTGTATAGTGAGAGCAATACCGCTGACTGTATGTTCGACGGGGATCTTACAACATACTGGGAGTCGCCGTATTCGGGAAGTGACGCGGAGCTGCCCCAGGATGTGATTCTCGAACTGGCAGACACCTATATGCTTGAACAGATCAGCTTTACATCCCATACTCTTCAGAACGGCGGCGTGACGGAATACACGATTTCGGTGAGCACGGATGGAGAAACCTGGACAGAGGTGACAAGCGGAACCGTCGATGACAGCGAATACAAACAGGGTGCAAATGTCCGCGTGGACGCGAGATTTGCGCCGGCAGAAGCAAAATATGTGAAATTTACTGTCGAGGGGGCTGTCGGAAGAATATCTTCCGAAGATGATATGTATGGCAGAATTGCTGAAATGGAACTCTATGGAACGACAGCTGCTGATATGACAGAATTGAGCGGATTAATTACAGAAGCCGGCAGCTATGACCAGAGCCAGTATACAGAAGACAGCTGGAATACATTGAGTGAAGCCCTCGCAGAGGCAGAGGCGGTGCTGGCAGATAATTCCGTGACCACGGATGAAGTCGAGGAAGCGGTAAGGAATCTGACAGAAGCGATTGCCGCTTTGGTAGAAGAGTCCGGATCCGGCGAGGATCCGGGTACGGATACGCCGGATGACGAGGTGGCGTCCGATGAGCTTCGGGCAGTTCTGCAGGAGCTGATTGACGAGTCAGGAGGTGTTGATGACAGTCTCTATACTCCGGCTACATACAATGCTTATATGAGCGCGGTTGAAAGAGGCATCGAAGTGCTGTCCGATCCAGAGGCGCCGAAAACCTTTGTTAACAGCGCCATCGAAGAAATCAGAAATGCCTGCAGTGCTCTTGCAGAGAGAGCGTCTGAGGAAGAACTGTCTGAACTGGAGTCGGCGGCAGAAAATGCCGGGGTATTAAACGGAAGTGACTACACGGAGGAATCATGGGCAGAAGTGAGCGATGCCCTTACGGATATTGAAAATGCCCTTGCAGACCCGGATAATGTATCTTCGGCAAGAGTGGCAGAGCTGATAGACAGCCTGAATGCAGCTATAGAAGGCCTTGAAAAAATCCAGGGCGGTACGTCCGGCGGAGGCTCTTCGACAGAAGACAGCGGCGGTACAGACAGCTCCGGCGGGGAAGGCGGCACAGAAGACGACGCATCGTCCAGTGTCACTCCTTCCACGGGAGACGGCAGCTCAGTCATTCCTGTCCTTGGCGTGATAGCAATATCAGGAGCGGCGGCAGCAGCGGCCAACCGCAGGAGAAGGCGTTCTAAATAAATAGTGTTATCACAGCCGGTCCCAAAGCCGCGAACCGCTATGGACGCGGCTTTGGGGTGAAAAACATTATGCTGGAATGCCGGCAATAAAAATAGAATAGAAGGAGAAAACAGGATGAAAAGGAAGAAAAACATATTTTTAGGGAGTTTTCTTGCCGCGCTGATGGTTCTTTCCTGTGTACCGGACAGCAGTCTTACGGCTGTTGTCAGCGCGGAAGAAACGAGCACATCTTCATCATCAGAAACACCTGTTAATACGAACCTGGCGGCGGATAAGACAGTAACCGCCAGCGCAGAATATTCAAGCATGCCCGCGTCCAATCTGACCGATGACGATACCTCGTCCCGATGGTCGACAGAGCAGGATGCAGTACAGTGGGCGTATGTTGACCTCGGAGAAAGCTATGACATGAATTATTTCTCGATTATCTGGGAAAGTGATTCGGTCTATGCTTCGGCCTATAATATATACGTATCGGATGATACCGAGGACTGGGGAGAGCCTGCTGCCTCAAGGACGGGAAATACTTCCGGCTCGTCGGAAGAGACACTGGACGCGGCTGTTACCGGACGGTATGTAAAGCTGGAAGTAACAGAAATGTACGGATATCCCAGTGTTTCGGCATCTGACTTCAAGGTGATGCTCAAAGACGATTCACAGCCTGTCCCGCAGGATCCGGAAGAAAATGTGGCACTGGGGAAAAGCGCGGTGGCAAGCTCGGAGGAAGCATCCTCAGTGACGGCGTCAAATGCAGTGGACGGCGACCGCACATCCAGAGACTCAAGATGGGGCAGCGCAATGGGAGACGGGCCTCACTGGATCTATGTGGATCTGGGCTCTGTGATGGACGTTCAGACCGTACGTATCTACTGGGAGAACCGCAAGGCGACGGACTATGAGATACAGATTGCAGAAGAACTCAGCGACCCCATGAGTGATGAGGACTGGGAAACCGTGGCTTCTTTTACAGAATCCCCGTCTTCAACGACAGATTCGATCGAACTGGATCAAGTATACCAGGCGCGTTATGTACGCCTCTATATCAGTGATTTCACCAGTACGGATCCTGACAGCGGAGAGACCTATAATACGGTATCCATTTATGAGATGGAGATCTATGGGGGAACGCCTGCTATCGCTTTGTCTGATATCGGCGATATGATCACAGTCGAGACTCCGTCGATAGACGACGATAGCCTTACGGTTAATCTGCCTGAGATAGAAGGGTACACGGTTACTTATAACGGCACGGATCTGGAACAGGTTGTTGACGATGACCTGACGATCTATCATCCGGTTGTTGACAAAGAGGTAAATGTTTCGTTTAAGATCGTTGATGATGAGACAGAGGAATATGAATTTAAAGAAATTGCAGTTACAATCCCGGGAGAGAATTAGACCGGGGAAGGCGATAATGCCGCGCCGGAGATCCTTCCGGAGCTTCAGGAATGGAAGGGCGGCACAGGCAGTTTTACAATTACAGACAGCAGCCGTATTATTTATGCTGATGATGAACTGAAATCAGCGGCAGATGAAATGGCAGAGGATTATCTGGACCTTACCGGAAGCGAAATTACTGTCATTTCGGGGACGGAAGCTGATGTACAGGCGGGAGATTTCTTCTTTGAAAAGACCACAGATACGAGCCTCGGGCTGATGGACGAAGGGTACCTGATGGAAGTCGGAGACAGTATCACGGTGACATCTGAGACACAGACAGGAGCATACTGGGCTACCCGGACGATCCTGCAGGCATTGAAGCAGAGTGGTTATACGACGATCCCGCAGGGGACTGCGAGAGATTACCCGCTCTATGAAGTGAGAGGTTTTATCCTTGACGTCGGAAGAAAGACATTTACAATGGATTATCTTGAACAGATTGTCAAAGAAATGTCTTGGTACAAGATGAACGATTTCCAGGTGCATCTCAATGATAACCTGATCAGCCTGGAGAACAAAGAAGATCCTATGACAGCCTACTCGGCGTTCCGCCTGGAAAATGACACGGTCGCAGAAGGCGGATATCTGACAGATGAGAATGGAGAAATTCTGACCGTTGACGGTGAGGAACTTCAGTATGAACAGGATCTTACAAGTACGGATCTCTGGTACACAAAAGATGAATTTAAAGACTTTATTCAGGAATCCCGCGAGCTTGGCGTCAATATTGTTCCTGAGATCGATACTCCGGCCCATTCCCTGGCCTTGACAAAGGTACTTCCGGAGCTGAGATACGGTACGACCGGACGTAACACAGATCATCTGGATCTGGTAGATTCCTATGAACAGTGCCTTACATTTGTTCAGACGATCTTTTCTGAATATATGACAGAAGACGATCCGGTATTCGACAACGATACCATTATCCATATCGGCGCCGACGAGTATAATGCGTCTTCCACAGCTTACCGCGAGTATGTAAATGATATGCTTGACTTTGTAGAAGAGACCGGACGGCAGGCCCGTGTGTGGGGGAGTTTTACACAGTGCGCTGAAGGAGAAGACATCGATGCAGAAGGCGTACAGATCAATCTGTGGAACTTTGGTTATGCCAATATGGACGAGATGTATGAAGAAGGCTTCGACCTGATCAACTGTAATGACGGCAATTATTACATCGTGCCAAATGCCGGGTATTATTATGATTATCTGAGCGACAGTACGATGTATGAGCTGGACATTAATACAATCAGCGGAGTGACGATCCCCGCCGGCGATGATCAGATGATAGGCGGCGCGTTCGCGGTGTGGAACGACATGACAGATTATCTGGATAATGGCGTCAGCGAATACGATGTATACGACAGGATCAGCAATATGTCTCTTTTTGCGGCGAAACTCTGGGGGAAAGGTGATCTTGACCTGGCAGGCGCGCAGGAACGCGCGGATGAACTTGGCGACGCTCCCCGTACAAACTTCGGGTATGAAGTAGACAGCGAGACAGAGGAATACATGAATCTGCCGATGGATGAGCTGGAAGATACTTCGGCAAATGATTACGCTGTGAGCGAAGACGAAAACGCTTCGATCGTAGAAGTCGACGGAAAGAATGCCCTGCAGCTCAACGGCGGTACAAGCTATATTACGACAGATCTGGAAACAGCCGGACTGGGAAATGATCTGCGTGTAAAAGTGAAACGGACCTCGGACAGCACGAATGAACAGATCTTATTTGAAAGCTCTTACGGGAGCATTAAGGCAGTGCAGACAGAGACCGGTCAGGTCGGTTTCTCCAGGGAAGGGTACGATTATTCATTTAATTACACCCTGCCGCTCAATGAATGGGTAGAGCTGGAATTTAAAAATGAACTCAATACGATCCAGTTGTACGTCAATGGCGAACTTGTAGACACGATCGGAGATGACGAAGAGGTCGAAGGAAGACCGCTGTTAGCCACGATGATGTTCCCCATGTCGGTGATCGGGAGCGAAACGAACGCGTTTATCGGCTATGTGGATGATGTACGTCTTGGGATGAATGACGATTTTGCAAGTACAATGGAGCTGGATTATGCGCTGTGGAACGCTTCTGCTGTTTTAGACGACAGCAATACAGATATCCTGACCCCGCTGATTGAGCAGGGCAAAGAACTGCTGACCCAGTATGATCCCGAAGCGGCAGCGATTGAGACGCTTGCGGCTCAGCTGAATGAAGCGGTGGCTCTTTACAATGACGAGACCGCAGATTATAGCCGCGTCCAAGCTTATATCGATTTATTCAATTCATCGGATACGTCGGTATTTACAGATGAAAGCGTGGCTGCCGTGACGCAGGTCCTGGATTCGATCCGGTATGATCTGCCCTCTGCCCTCCAGGATGTGGTAGACGGGTATGAACAGTCTCTGGTGGAGGCGTTAGACGGCTTGGAGACGAAAACACTTACAGATCTTTATTATGTAGACCAGTCGACTATGACGGCGACCGCGTCAAGTTATCAGCAGGATGGCTCTGATCCGTCAAACGTGCTGGACGGTGATACGTCTACCATGTGGCATACAGACTGGACGATTACGGATATGCCGCATTGGATTGATCTGGAAATGGAAGAACTGACTACGGTCAGCGGAATCGTCTATACCCCCCGTCAGACCGGCACCAACGGCAACGTGACAAGCTACCGGATTTTAGTAAGTGACGACGGCGTCGATTATACAGAGGCAGCCAGCGGAACATTGTCAAGTGATTCGTCGGCAAAAGAGATTACGTTTGGACCGGTTACCACAAAACATGTGCGGCTGGTTTATGATGAAGCAGTTAACAACAATGGATCTGCTGCGGAGATCCAGGTGGTCCTCGCAGATATTGAAGCAGATATAGAGGGATTGACAGCAGCCGTCAGTGATGCCCGGCAGATCCTGGAAAGTCTCAATGAGGAAGATTATACGGCAGAGAGCTGGAACGCGTTTACGGAACTGATTGCCGAGGCAGAAGCCCTGCTCAGCGAGGAGGAACCAGACGCAAATGAAGTTGCCGGAATGATCTATGATCTTCAGAAGCAGGTGACACAGCTGCGGCTGAATGAAGATGCGGAAGAACCGGAAGAGCCGGAAGAACCGGAAGAAACTGTGGATAAAGATGCTTTGGGAGAGCTTCTTGATCAGTATAGCGGATATCACTCTTCGGACTATACACCTGAGACATGGGAACCTTTCATGAAGGCATATGAGAATGCTTCGGCAGTATGGACCGATGCTTCTGCCACGCAGGAAGAAGTGGATGCCGCGCTGGCCGCGTTAGAACAGGCAGGAAATGCTCTGGAAAAAGCGTCACAGCCGTCTGATGAAGATGGAGAGACGACAGAGAAACCATCGCAGGAAGAACCCTCCGGTAACGATTCAGAGTCAGATGTTTCCTCATCAGAAGATAGTTCGACTTCGGAAGAGTCCGGGAAAGACACTGCAGTGCAGACCGGAGTGACAGAGCCCGGAGCAGCATTGCCCGCTGTAATGCTGTTTAGTTCAGCGGCGGCAGGAATATCTGTTATTATATGGAAGAGACGCTCCCGCAGAAGAAGATAAGACGGTGGAAGAAGACTCTATGAGGGTTATGTATTATTGATCATATCTTTGTACTTTTTAGCAGTAATGTAACAAATACGTTTACATTGCTGCTTTTTTAGAAAAAGAATTTTTTTTAGTGTGTAAATTGTTAAAATATGGTAGAATAGTAAATAGAAGCCATTTTGATGAAAAATACGGTTTCATATTATTTTTTAACAATCATTGTTAAGGAGGAGAAAGGAGAAAAAGTAAAATGATGAAAAAAGCAAGCAGATTATTAAAAAGTTCTCTTGCTGTATTGCTGGCTTTTGCCTGCGTTGCCGGCAGCGGTCTTCCGGCTGTTGTCAGAGCAGAAGGTAATGCGGGACAAACGCCGGTTAATACGAATCTGGCTGCAGACAAAACAGTAACAGCCAGCGCTGAATACGGAAGCATGCCGGCAAGCAACCTGACGGATGACGACACTGCTTCCCGCTGGTCGACAGAGAGAGACGCTACACAGTGGGCGTATGTTGATCTTGGAGCCAGCTATGACATGAATTATTTCTCAGTGATCTGGGAGAGCGATTCAGTCTATGCTTCAGCGTACAATATCTATGTATCTGACGATACTGAAGACTGGGGAGAGCCGGTTGTGAGCCGTACAGACAATGCTTCCGGAAGCTCAGAGGATAGGCTGGAGTCGAATGTTACAGGACAGTATGTAAAACTGGAAGTGACATCCATGCACGGATATCCCAGCGTTTCAGCCAGCGATTTCAAAGTGATGCTCAAGGATGAGTCTCAGTCCACGCCGCAGGATCCAGAAGAAAATGTGGCGCTTGGAAGGACGGGATATTCCAGCAGCAATGAAACAGCAGATCTTACAGCGGACAAAGCATTTGACGGTGACACTTCCACCAGAGCATCCCGCTGGTCAAGCAATGTCGGAAATCCGCCGCACTGGTTATACGTAGACTTGGGCGAGCAGAGAGACGTTAAGACAGTACGCATTTTCTGGGAGACAAGAAAAGCGACTAACTATGAGATCCAGATCTCAGATGACGCCCAGGATTGGGATACAGTGAAAACACTTACCGAGCGTCCGGCAAGCACTACAGATACGATTACCCTGGACGATACAGTACAGGCACGTTACGTTCGTCTGTATATCAGCGCTTCTGATGCAAAAGATCCGGACAGCGATGGAACGTGGAACAGTATTTCTGTTTATGAGATGGAAGTTTACGGCGGCACGCCGGCTATTTCCATGGGAGATATCGGCAATATGATCACAGTCGAGACTCCGACAGCAGACAGCGATGAGCTGGTTGTCAATCTTCCGAAAGTAGAAGGGTATACTGTTACATATAATGGCACAGATCTGGAACAGGTGATCGACAGCGACCTGACGATCTATCATCCGGTTGTTGACAAAACAGTGAATGTTTCCTTCAAGATCGTGGAAGATGAAACAGAGGATTATGAATTTAAAGAAATCCCTGTAACTGTTCCGGGACAGTATACAGAAGCAGAAAGTGACAATGCCGCGCCGGCTGTTCTGCCGGAGCTTCAGGAGTGGAAGGGCGGCACAGGCAGCTTCACACTGACAGACAACAGCCGCATCGTATATGACAGCGAAGAGCTGAAAGCAGCGGCTGACGAGATGGCAGCTGATTTCCTGGATCTTACGGGCAGAGAGATATCTGTTGTTTCCGGAGACGCTTCCTCTGTACAGGCAGGGGACTTCTTCTTTACAATGACAGACGATACAACTCTCGGTCTGATGGACGAAGGATACCTGATGGACATCAGCGACAGTATTACAGTGACGTCTGAGACAGAGACCGGAGCTTACTGGGCGACGAGGACCATTCTCCAGGCGTTAAAGCAGAGTGATTACACAACGATCCCGCGGGGAATTACCCGCGACTATCCGCTTTATAAAGTGCGTGGATTTATTCTGGATGTAGGAAGAAAGACATTCACTTTAGATTATCTTGAGCAGGTCGTTAAGGAAATGTCTTGGTATAAAATGAATGACTTCCAGGTACATCTTAATGACAACCTGATCGGACTTGAGAATAAAGAAGATCCGATGACAGCGTACTCCGCGTTCCGTCTGGAAAATGATACTGTAAAAGAAGGCGGCTATTTAACTGACGCGGAAGGTAATCCGCTGACTGTTGACGGCGAAGAGCTGCAGTATGAACAGGATCTGACAAGCACGGATCTCTGGTATACAAAAGAAGAATTTAAGAACTTTATCCAGGAGTCACGCGAGCTTGGCGTTAATATTGTTCCTGAGATCGATACACCGGCGCATTCTCTGGCGCTGACAAAGGTGCTTCCGGAATTGAGATATGGTACAAGCGGCCGTCAGAATGACCATCTGGATCTGGTAGATTCATATGATCAGTGTCTGGCATTCGTTCAGACGATCTTCTCGGAATATCTGGATGAAGGCGTGTTTGACCAGGATACGATCGTACATATCGGAGCTGATGAGTACAATGCATCTTCAGAGGCGTACCGTAAGTTCGTTAACGATATGATTGACTTTGTAGAAGAGACCGGAAGACAGGCCCGTGTATGGGGAAGCTTTACCGCTGCTTCTCAGGGCGAGGACATTGACGCTGAGGGCGTACAGATCAATCTCTGGAACTTCGGCTACGCGAATATGGATAAGATGTACGAAGACGGTTTTGATCTGATCAACTGTAATGACGGTAACTACTACATCGTTCCGAATGCAGGATATTACTATGATTATCTGAGCGATGGCACAATGTATAACCTGGCGATCAATACGATCAGCGGGGTGACAATTCCTGCCGGCGACAAGCAGATGGTCGGTGGAGCGTTTGCGGTATGGAACGATATGACAGATTATCTTGACAATGGTGTCAGCGAATATGACGTATATGACCGTATCAGCAATATGTCACTCTTCGCGGCTAAGCTTTGGGGCAAGGGAGATCTTGACCTGACAGGCGCGCAGACACGTTCAGAGGAACTCGGTGATGCGCCGCGCACGAACTTCGGCTATGAAGTAGACAGTGCAACAGATGAATACATGAACCTGCCGATGGATGAGCTGAAAGATACTTCCGCTAATAACTTTGCGGTAAACGAAGGCGAGAATGCTTCTATCGTTGAGGTTGACGGAAAGAACGCTCTGGAACTCAATGGCGGGACAAGCTATATCACTACAGGTCTGGAGACCGCTGGTTTAGGCAATGACCTTCGTGTGAAAGTAAAACGCACATCCGACAGCACGGACGAGCAGATCCTGTTCGAAAGCCCGTACGGCAGCATCAAGGCAGTGCAGGCTGAGACCGGAAAGGTCGGATTCTCCAGAGAGAGATATGATTATTCCTTTAACTATACCCTGCCGCTCAACGAATGGGTGGAACTGGAATTCAAGAATCAGCAGAATTCGATCCAGCTCTATGTGAACGGTGAACTGGTAGACACAATCGGAGACGGCGAGCGTGTTGAAGGACGGCCGCTGCTGGCTACAATGATGTTCCCGATGTCCGTGATCGGAAGCGAGACGAACTCCTTTATCGGATATGTGGATGATGTGCGTATTGGCGTGAACGCTGATTTTGCAAGCACAATGTCTCTTGATTATGCAATATGGAGCGCTGTATCCATTCTGGATGAGAGCAATACAGATACTCTGACCCCGCTGATCGAGGAAGGAAAAGCTGTACTGACACAGTATAATCCGGATGCGGCGGAGATCGCGCGACTGACAGAAGAACTGAATAACGCGGTTGCTGCTTCTGATTATGAAACTGCGGATTACAGCCGTATCGAAGCATATAAGAGTCTGGTTACAGACCTGTCCGCATTTACGGATGAGAGCGCGGCAAATGTAACACGCGTTCTGGAGTCGATCAGATACGGACTTCCGGCATCCATGCAGGATGTTGTGGACGGATATGAGAAAGCTCTGGTCGATGCAATCGATGCATTAGAGACAAAACCGCTTACGAATCTCTATTATGTAGATCAGTCCACAATGACAGCGACTGCATCCAGCTATCAGCAGGATGGTTCTAATCCGAGCAATGTACTGGACGGCAACACGTCAACCATGTGGCACACAAACTGGAATATAACCACAATGCCGCACTGGATCGACCTTCAGATGAGCGAGCCTACGGAAATCGCAGGTCTTGTTTATACTCCGCGCCAGACAGGCACAAACGGAAATGTGACAAGTTATGAGATCCAGGTTCTTGTTGACGGAAAGTATGTGACCCGTGCAACAGGCACGCTGCCAAATAACAGCGAGACAAAGGAAATTACCTTTGATCCGATAACAACGACAAATGTCCGCCTGGTATACAATCAGGCAGTCAACAATAACGGATCTGCCGCAGAGCTGCAGGTAGTACGCGCTAATATCAGCGCTGATACAGAAGGCCTGCAGGCAGCAGTGGAAAATGCAAAGACCCTGATGAGTCAGCTTGACAAAGACGCATATACAGAGGAGAGCTGGAGCGCTCTTGAGAGCGTTATTGCGGCTGCAGAAGAACTGCTTGGCCAGGAAGATCCGGATGCAAACGATGTTGCCAATATGATTTATGACATTCAGAAGGCAGTCACAGAACTCCGCTTAAAGGATAAAGCGGAAGAACCTGATCCGGTTGTTGATAAAACGGAACTCTATGCCCTGCTTGAACAGTATGGCGGCTACAAGTCTTCGGATTACACCGCAGAGACATGGAAACCATTCAAGGCAGCTTATGACGCGGCAAAAGAAGTATATCTGGACGAGTCAGCAACTCAGGAGGAAGTAGACGCGGCGATAGAAGAATTAGCCAGAACAGGAAAGGCTCTGGTAAAAGCTTCTGAACCGACTGTTCCTTCTGACGGTGATGAGCAGACAACAGAGAAACCGCCGGTGACAACGCCGGGAACAACTGTAAAGACAGGTGTGACCGAGACAGCGGGCGTGATCTACGCTATGGCACTGATTCTCTCAGTGGGAGCGATCAGCGTTCTCGTATGGAGAAGACGCGTCAGCAAATAAAAATCCGGATTTGTGTGTGGGACGGACGATAGCACATCCGAAAACCGTGGTTTATTTTAAGACGTATTCGTAGCGGGCGGGGATGTGGCTCAGGTTCCGGTTCCACGATTTGGGAAAAATTAAAAGGAAGGAAGTACGGCTAAAAGCAATTTGCCAGCGGATGATTCGGCTCCGCCTCAGGCATCCGCTGGCAAATTAACGCCGCACTTCCTTCCTTTAACTTTTTCCAACAAATCGTTCCAAGTCACCGCCGCCACACCCCCGCCCGCCACGAAAGGCACTTGAAATGGGGCGGTTTTTTAAGTTCATCCAATCGGCAGTCTCCACAGCCAAATGCAGGATTTCAAAGAGGGACGAAAGGGGCGCTTCATCGACAAAGTAGAGCCTCCATCCCACCACAACATCTGTAAACTTCTCCCGTAGTCGATACCGTGAAGCTGCGCCTTCCTCCTTTCGAAATCTGCATTTGGTCGGGAGCCTTCCGACTTGAGCATTTCCAGAAAACAGCGGAGCGCCTTTTCGAAAACCTTTCAGATCGTGTGTACGGCTGACTGAGGCGACTTCGGAATGAGGCTTAGTAAAACTTAAAATTCGGAACTATGCGTTGAAATTGGCAGGGGGATTGTCTGAGGCGAAGACGAGTTGCCCCCTG
>DXCD01000068.1 GCA_019116185.1 Candidatus Mediterraneibacter stercorigallinarum | reverse complement strand
TTTTAAGACGTATTCGTAGCGGACCGGGGTGTGGTTCCGGCTCCGTTCCACGATTTGAGAAAAACTACAAAGGAAGGAAACAAGGCTAAAAGCAATTGCCACGCGGACGATTCGGCTGCGCCTCAGGCATCCGCGTGGCAATTAACGCCTTGTTCCCTTCCTTTAAGTTTTTCTCAAATCGTGGAACGGAGCCGGAACCACACCCCGGTCCGCTACGAATACGTCTTAAAACAACCTACGGTTTTCGGATCTTATGTCTTGCGGCCGTCTCCCTCACAAATCCAGATTTATCCAACTGTCACCCGCACTCCGGCATCTGTATTTTCTATTTTCATTCTCAGCCTATGCATCCGGAAGATCTTCTCGGCAAGATACAGCCCTATGCCAAAATGTTTTTCTGACCCGTCCCAGTTTTGGCTTCCTGTAAAGAATAATTCGCACACGCGGGGCAGATCTTCTTCAGGTATTTTTTCTCCTGTATTCTGGATCACGCATTTATCTTTTTCTATATCAATCTGTATCTTTCCTTCATAGCGGTTGTAGTCGACTGCATTTGCAATAAGATTTGAAAAGGCTTTTTCTATGAACCTTTTTTCTCCTTTTATCAAGAAATCATCTCTGCAGCTTATGTGCAGCTCAATCTGTTTTTCTTCCAGCTGTGTGCTATATGCATCGACGATCCCCCGCAGAAGCGCTCTGACTGATATCTCTTCCTTTGCGGGTGTGTACTTTTCTGAATCCAGCCTTGAGATGTATACCATCTCCTTTACCATGTCGTCCATGCGCTCTGTCTGTCCAATGATTTGTTCCAGATAATACTTCCGTTTTTCTTTATTCACATCCTCATCCAGATTTTCTGCAAATCCCCGAATCACCGCCAGAGGCGTTTTCATCTCATGGGCGATTGCATTCGTAAAATCCCGCTGGCGTTCCTCCAGCAGCGCCCTCCTGCGGAATGTTTTTTCCACAACGCAGAGCACCAGTCCTGCACAAAGTACTGTCAAAATTCCTCCCCAGAGGTAGATATACTTCAGGGAGTCAACGGCTTCCTTCCAGGGATAGCCCACTGAGCGGATCACCAGAGTATACTCTGGCCTATAATAGTCGTCGCTGAGAAAAAGCTCTGAAGAGGTCTCCATCTGCAGAGTAATACTGCCGGTTTCCTTGTGAAAAGCTTGTTCCTGATATACTTCCGGATAATTTTGAAGATAATCACTCTCCATCCATTCCTGCCAGTTCTCTATTCCTCCATTTTGCCGCAGCCCCGGGAAATAGACTTCCGCAGCCTGCAGCCGATTCAGGGCTGCATATGTGATTCCGTCATGATCCCCGCCTGTATTCTGCCACTGCCATACCAGCCCGATATTCCCTGCCTCCTTTACATCCTCAGTAGAATAAAAGAGCCTTCTCACGCTGATGGCTTCCAGACCGTTTCCCTCCTCTGATTTTGCAGCCTTTATCTCATAGGTTATGCCGGCATACTCATGAGGCCTGCTGTTCTCGTCCACATATCCTGCCAGTGTCTCCAGCTCTTTCTCTGTCAGATAGTCTGACAGCGGCCAGCTCACTGCTGCTGTCCCGTACTCGTTTTCTATCTCTGCAGTCAGCAGATTTGTGCTCTGAGCTGCCAGATTCCCATCCATGTCATAAACTGCTGCCGAAAGCATCTGATACTCCGTACTGTTTATAAGGGCTGCAGCGCTGAGTTCCTCATATAATTGATCAATCTGCCAGTTATCTTCCGCTTCGGCGGCATCGTCCGCAGAAATGCGCTCTGCCTGCGCTTTGTAGCGCATGTCATCCCAGATTTCCTGATCTGCCTTTTCGATTTTTTCCCAATAGTCATTCCTTCTTCCTAATTGATCCACCCAGGTGGCCAGCAACATACTCAATATATAAACAGCCGCAAAAGCCAAGATCAGGAAAACTCTCAGTTTTCCTCCCATCTCCCCATGGAAAGTGATTCTTTTATTTTTCGCTTTCTTATCCTTTTTCCTTATCATACCGACACCTCCATTCTGTAACCGGTGTTTCTCACGGTATGGATCCGGCATTTACTTCCTGCAAGAGCTTTCCTCAGCTTTTTGATATGATTGTCTACAACACGTTCATTTCCCTCAAAATCATATCCCCATAATCGGATCAGGAGCTGATCTCTTGTGAAAGTCCGGTTCGGATTCTTTAAGAAGAGAAGGAGCAGCTCATACTCTTTCGGGGCCAGCGGACACTCTGCGCCCTGGACAGTGGCACGCCGAGTACGTACATTTACCGCCACATCTCCTTTGACGATCAGATCAGAAATGGAGGACCCTCTCACACGTCCTGTCATCGCCATGACCTTGGCATAGAGCACGGGCAGGGAAAAGGGCTTGGTAATATAATCGTCCGCGCCCACAGCATAACCCTTCAGCTCATCTTCTTCCATCACCCGCGCCGTGATGAAAAACACCGGCGTATCTGTCTGCTCCCGTATCTTCCGGCATATTGAGAACCCGTCTCGGCCTGGAAGCATCACATCCAGCAGAATCATATTCCAGGACCCGTTCACTGCTTTTTCTACTGCGTCCTCTCCGTTATATACGGTCCGGCTCTTCCATCCCTTCCCGGCAAAATAATCACTGACAGCCTCGGCCAGCAGTCTGTCATCCTCTACGATCAGAAGTCTTAGTTCCATATCCGTTTCCTCTCACCAGTATCTGTTTTTTTGTTTCTGATGTCAGTGTACAGGATAATTATATCTTTTTTGTATCGCTTCCGGTGCAAAAGTATATGTAATAATTCCCATGCGCAGAAAAAAGGACCGCTGCATCAATCTATTGATACAACGATCCCTCGTTATTCTTCTCTTTTTTAGTACAGCTTCGCTCCCGCCGGGATATTGTCATCCACCATCAGCAGGTTGAGCCCTTCGTGTCCGTCGTACTCGTACACTGCACTGATCAGCATGCCGCAGGAATCGATACCCATCATCTTCCTGGGCGGCAGATTTGTGATTGCGATGCAGGTCTTTCCTACCAGTTCTTCCGGCTCGTAGTAATCATGAATTCCGCTTAAGATTACACGGTCTTCGCCTGACCCATCGTCCAGAACGAACTTTAAGAGCTTCTTGCTCTTCGGCACCGCCTCACATTCTTTTACCTTCACGGCTCTGAAATCAGACTTGCTGAATGTCTCAAAATCTACCATATCCTCAAACAGCGGCTCAATCTTCACTTTGGAAAGATCAATGCTCGGAGCTGCCGCCGCTGTCGGCGCAGAAGACTGAGCCTCATTGTTTGCAGCGTTCTTTGCAGCGCCCTGCGACTTCATTGTGGGGAACAGGAGCACGTCCCTGATCGCCGCGCTGTCCGTGAGCAGCATGCACATTCTGTCGATACCGAATCCGATACCTCCTGTCGGGGGCATACCGATCTCCAGCGCGTTCAGGAAGTCTTCATCTGTTGTGTTCGCCTCGTCATTTCCCTGGGCGAGCTGCTCTTCCTGTGCTTTGAAACGCTCTCTCTGATCGATCGGATCGTTCAGCTCAGAATAAGCGTTCGCCATTTCCCAGCCGTTCATGAAGAACTCAAAACGTTCTACATAATCCGGATTCTCCGGTTTCTTCTTTGTCAGCGGAGATATCTCGATCGGATGATCCGTCACAAATGTCGGCTGAAGCAGGTGCTCTTCTGCGAACTCTTCAAAGAACAGAGACAGGATCTCTCCTTTTGAATGTCTCTCCTCGAACTCTACATTATGCTCCTTTGCAAGCGCTCTTGCCTGCTCCAGAGTCTCTACTTCGTTCCAGTCAACGCCAGCGTATTTCTTCACTGCGTCTACCATCGTAATACGCTCAAACGGCTTGCCGAGGTCCATCTCCACACCGTTGTACACGATCTTTGTCGTACCGAGCACTTCCTGCGCTACATGGCGGTACAGATTCTCGGTCAGATCCATCATGCCATTGTAGTCTGTATATGCCTGATAAAGCTCCATGAGCGTGAACTCCGGATTGTGCCTTGTGTCCAGTCCTTCGTTACGGAATACGCGTCCGATCTCATACACCTTCTCAAGGCCGCCCACGATCAGTCTCTTCAGATACAGCTCGAGAGAGATACGAAGTTTGAGGTCCTCGTTCAGCGCGTTGAAATGTGTCTCAAACGGTCTTGCAGCAGCGCCGCCCGCGTTGCTTACAAGGATCGGGGTCTCAACTTCCATAAATCCTTCGCCGTCGAGATACTTTCTGATTGCGCTTATGATCTTCGAACGCTTGATAAATGTATCCTTTACATCCGGGTTCATGATCAGGTCCACGTATCTCTGTCGGTAGCGGATATCCGTATTCGTCAGGCCGTGGAACTTCTCCGGAAGGATCTGCAGGCTCTTGGAAAGCAGTGTCACACGGGATGCATGAATAGAGATCTCGCCGGTCTTTGTCCGGAATACTTCACCCTCGATCCCGATCACATCACCCACATCCAGCTTCTTAAACTCTTTGTAGTTCTCCTCTCCTACACTGTCTCTCGCAACGTAGGACTGGATGTTCCCCTTCAGATCCTGAACATTACAGAAGGAGGCTTTTCCCATGACACGCTTGGACATCATTCGTCCTGCAACAGACACCTGTTTTCCTTCCAGCTCGTCATAGTTATCTTTGATCTCCTGGCTGTGATGGGTCTGGTCATATTTTGTGATCTGGAACGGATCTTTTCCGTTCTGCTGCAGTTCTGCCAGTTTCTCCCGGCGCACCTTCCTCAGCTGGTTCAGATCTGGTTCCTGTACATTTTTCTGCTCCTGTGACACTTTCTTTTCTCCTTTCCTTTCTATATGCCGTGCTTCCCGCCGCATGGCCGCGCCCGCCTGTGCCGCGCTCTCCCATATGCGAACGCAGACCTCTTAAAGAGATTAAGAGGTCTGTATCATGTCATCTTCTGTTTACTTTGAACGGCTGATCTCAAGTACCTTATACTGAATATCGCCTGCCTGTGTCTCTACATTGACAACATCTCCGACTTTCCTTCCCATCAGGGCCTGGCCTACCGGAGACTCATTGGAGATCTTCCCCTCCAGGCTGTTGGCCTCTGTGGAGCCGACGATCTTAAATTCCATCTCTTCATCATACGTGATATCAAATACTTTTACAGTACATCCCACATTGATCTTATCAAAATCAACTTCATCCTCAACAACTACTTCTGCGTTCTTAAGAATGCCTTCCAGTTCTTCGATACGCGCTTCAATATCTCTCTGCTCGTCTTTCGCAGCATCATACTCTGCATTCTCTGAGAGGTCGCCCTGCTCTCTCGCTTCCTTGATCTTGGCTGCGACTTCCTTCCTTTTGACAACTTTAAGATCCTCAAGTTCATCCTCAAGTGCCTTTAATCCGGCATAAGTAAGTAATCTTTTCTTTGCCTCTGCCATGGTAACTCTCCCTTTCTGTTTCTTAACATTTCTGTCTATCCTGCGCAGGAAATCTTCTCCCTGTTTGCTGTCATTTAAGTCTATTTCACAATTTCAATATTATAACCAAAGACTATAATACTGTCAAGAGATTTTCCAGTTCTCCGTACGTCTCCACCTGGTTGATCCGGTCTCTCAGCCGCGCGGCATTTGGGATGCCTTTTGTGTACCACGCCACATGCTTTCTCATCTCCCGGATCCCCGAATATTCCCCTTTATATTCAAGCTGAAGCCGGGCGTGCCGCAGCATCATCTCCCGCAGTTCGTCTCTGCCGGGCCTGGGCGGGATCCTGCCCGTCTCCTCATACGCGGCCATCTCAGAAAAAATCCACGGATTTCCTTCCGCGCCTCTTGCGATCATGATCCCGTCGCATCCGGTCTGGCGGACCAGTTCTTCCGCCTTCTGCGGGCTTGTCACATCTCCGTTCCCAATGACCGGGATAGATACTGCTTCCTTCACCTGCCGGATGATGTCCCAGTCTGCCTTTCCACTGTAATACTGCTCCCTTGTCCTTCCGTGGACCGCCACAGCGGCAGCGCCCGCTTCCTCGATGATCTTTGCGATCTCCACCGCATTGACACAGGTATCGTCAAAGCCTTTCCTGATCTTTACGGTCACGGGCTTGTCTATAGCTTTTACCACCGCGCTGACAATGTCATAGACCAGCTTCGGTTCCTTCATCAGCGCTGAGCCTTCGCCGTTCCTCACCACTTTCGGGACCGGGCAGCCCATGTTAATGTCCAGTATGGCAAATGGCCGCTCTTCGATACGTTTCGCCATCTCGCTCATGATCTTCGGATCTGATCCGAATAACTGAAGCGAGACCGGCAGCTCTTCCGGATGGATCGTCAGCAGGCTTTCTGTGTTTTTGTTTTTATAGAGGATCGCTTTCGCGCTCACCATCTCCATACACAGAAGCCCTGCGCCCTGCTCTTTACACAACAGACGAAATGGCAGGTCTGTCACGCCTGCCATGGGTCCTAATATATATCTGTTTTTGAGTTCTACATTCCCGATCTTTAAATGCTTCATGCGCTTCCTTTTATTAATTCTCCTTTGTCCTGTCGTAAATCATCCTCAGTCCGTTCAATGTCAGCCGCGGGTCATAAAGATCGATGCAGTCTGTCTCCCTGGCAATGATCTTGCCCAACCCGCCGGTCGCGATCACGTAGGCGTCACTGTATCCGGATTCTTCTTTCATCTTCTTTACGATATATTCCGTCTGACCGACAGCCCCGTATACAAGGCCTCCCTGCATCCCGGACACAGTCTCCTTGGCCAGTATGGACTCCGGTTTCCTGATCTGGATCGCAGGCAGCATCGCCGCTCCGCCCCAGAGGGAGCGGCCCGCGGTCTCAATGCCCGGCGCGATAATACAAGCATCCAGCGTCCCGTCCGGTCCGATCAGATCATAGGTTGTCGCGGTGCCAAAGTCAACTACAATGACCGGCCCTTTCGCAATGGCATATCCCGCCACAGCGTTCACGATCCTGTCCGCGCCGGTTCTTGACGGCTGATCTGTATTCACACGGATGCCGGACGGTGTCTCGTGGGATACGATGACCGGCGTGGCATCCAGATACTTGATAATACCGCTGGTCAGGGAATGCATGATATCCGGCACGACAGACGCGATGATGACCGCGTCAATATTCTTCGGATCAATGCCCCTGTGCTCCAGTATGCCGCAGATTGTGAAACCGTATTCATCGGATGTGCGGGACTGTTTTGTTGTCATTCGGAACATTCCCTGGAGAAACTCATCCTGGAAAACTCCCATAGTAATATTTGTATTTCCGACATCAATCGTCAGCAGCATGCGCATTTCCCCCTCATATCCGGACTTTTGTGAGTAGTCTATCCGTTTCCGGGAGATTTGTCAATATGTCACGCGCCTAAAACCTCTTGATCTTCCTTGTCGTCGTCTTCTCGAATTCCGTATCCCTGACGATCAGGCTGTATATCTTCTTCTGGGGAGCAGCCGCCCGATTATACTCATCGATAACCTCCTGCAGCTTCTCGCGGACATCTTTGATCCTTTTCTTCTTCACATAATCCTGATCCGGGTAGATCTCCGCTTCGATCACGCCGTTCTTCTCCCGGACAAGCACCTCGCCCACAAGACGGTTCGCGCTAAGCGCGTTTTCCAGTTCTTCCGGCGAGACATTCTCTCCGTTCTTTGTGATGATCAGATTCTTCTTCCTTCCGGTCAGGTAGACGAATCCTTCCTCGTCTACATACCCCAGATCCCCTGTCTTGAGCCACCCGTCCTCAAGCGTCTCCGCGGTCTCTTCGGGCATCTTATAATACCCCTGCATCACACTGCTTCCTTTTACCCACAATTCGCCGTCCACGGTCTTTGCCTCGCAGTTCGGCACAAGCTGCCCTACCGCGTCTCTGCGGATATTCCAGCTCTGGGAGATGCTGATAACAGGAGAGCACTCGGTCATGCCATACCCCTGCTGGATCGTGATGTCGTATTTTTTGAACATGTCAATGTAGGACGGGTCCAGGTATGCCCCGCCGCTGCAGATCGTGTGGAACTGTTTGCCAAACACCTGGTTCTTTACGATCTTCGCCGGAAGAAGAGCGGCTTCTTCCAGTTTCTTTGCCATGGTCTCGATCATCAGAGGAACCATAAGAATCATCTCCGGCTTAAAAAGCTTGATATTCTTTGCCACGCGGATCAGAGAGTCATTGATGCAGATGACAGCCCCCAGTGAGATTCCTTTCAGGATATCCATGCTCAGGCAGTATGCATGGTGAATAGGGAGCACAGTCATGATCACGATACGCTCCGGGATCTTCATATCAAGGCAGGTGGCATTTTCCGCCACATTTCTGTGGGTCAGCATAACGCCCTTACTCTTTCCCGTGGTGCCGGATGTAAACATGATCGTACAGAGCTGGTCCGGCTGCGGTTCATAATCAAAGCTTCCTCTGTGTTCTTCGAGCAGTTTCCAGTAGCTGTATGCATGGCCGTCATGATCCTCCTGCTGCATGGAGATCATAATCTTAAGCTGCGGGCAGCGCTCTTTCGTGATCGCCGCCACATCCTTTCTCACCTCATCATACACGAGCACCGTAGAATCCGAACGGTCAATAAGATCGCACACGTCCTCCGCCGGAAGATTCACATCCAGCGGCACAATGACACTGCCGCTGTTGACCGTGCCAAAATAGGCGGTAAGCCACGCGTAAGAAGTCGCTCCGATGACAGCAATATGCTTCCCCTGCTCTCCCAGGTCCCTCAGGACACAGGAAAAGCTCTCACTGTCTTCCCTCAGCTGTGTATACGACTTGGATTCAATTTCACTTTTACTGATCTTATAACGGACCGCGTCCTCGGGCCCGTACTTTTTTTCTGTATTAACCAGGATGTCCCGAACTGTACTGCAAAGCATATTTTCCAATCCTTTCCCCTTGACGGAATCAATTCTCAGCGGCTAATTTCTCAAGATAGTCGACAGCTTCCTGCACTGTACGGATATTCGCAGCCTCTGTCTGCTCTACCTCCACGTCGAACTCATCCTCAATCTCCCCGAGCATGCTCATGAAGTCAAAAGAGGTAAATCCGAGATCTTCCATGAACCTTGACTCCGGATGAATATTCTCCGGCTCTACTTCCACATAGTTGCAGATAATATTTACTAATTTTTCAAACATGGTCTTTCTCCTTTATTTTTATTTCGCATGTGCCGGGGCAGAACAGTTCTCCGGCTCTTGTCTCATTCACATACACGGATATTTAAATTTAAATCAGCCTGATGATCTCGCCGATGGTCAAGTCCGGATTTTCCGCGCCTTTGAACATGATCTTGCACAGATAGTAATACAGGTACTCCAATTCATCTCTTGAAACAGCTTTTACCTGATGCTCGAAATTGAAATCCAGCCCGTTGTCTTCCGGACGGTGCATCACGGTCAGGTACATTCCCTGAGGGCATATGCCGTTGGGATACCACTTCGTCTTATAACGGATATCGCCAAGCTGGTCCAGGCCTTTCTCTTTCAGCGTCATAGGCTGGTATGTCAGGGACATCGGTTCATATGTAAGCCCTGCGTGAGGCTGCGGATACATCTTTGAGCGCTGTGCGAAATACTCCGTGGGATCATAATTTGCATGGCGGAAGATCTCATTCTGCTTATCGCGGATCGCATAGATCCCGTCAATAAATTTCATGCTCTCCGGAAAGACCGTGCGGAACGGGAAGGAGTGGATCCTTGTTCCTCCGGATTTCTTTTCTTTAAGCGTTGCCCGCCGTGCAATAGCGTTGTTGATGGACACATCGTCATGACCGTTCATCTTCTGGAAATAAGTCCTGAGCCCCATCAGCAGAAGGCATGCAAGAGATACATGGTATTTCTCGCAGAAATCCATCAGACGCCGGGTGGGTTCTCCCTCCAGATGGAAGATATCCAGCGCGGACTCTGTGCTGTCAGAAGCGCTGAATGCGGTGCGCAGGTCCGGATTCTTGAACATCTCTCTGGCTGCTTCCAGTTTGTCCGTGCCGTGAAGCCCGTTAAAGATCGGTTCAGATGACGCGATCTCCTTCTCAAAGAACGCGCGGTCTCTCTGCTGCGCCTTGCTCCCCGCCTCATACGCCAGATCCTTCTGAATCTGCTCGATATAAGAACACATATCCTTCGGATACGGAACGCCTTCATATTTCGCGTTACAGTACAGCTCAATAATATCTTTCAAGAATCCGATCAAGGACTGGGCGTCCACGATCATATGATGCCCGAGGAAATACACCCCGCCAAAGCCGTCCGGCATCTTGATCATAACAATCCTTGTAAGCTGAGTATCCTCCATCTTGAAGGGGACCCTTGTCCACGCCTTCATCGTCTCCTCAGCCTCTTCCATTGTCTTTCCTGTAAAATCAACGAACTCAATGTCCTGATCCTCATGCTTTACCACATACTGATAGTAATTGCCTTCTTTATCTTTCGCAAGGCGGACACGCATGCCCTCGCATCTCTCGTACGCCTTATTGATCGACTGCTTCAGTACGTCCCAGTCGATCTCCACCTCTATGGTCAGGCTTGTACCGATATTCAGGACTGCCGCGCTTGGGCAGTGCGGAAGATAGTACAGGTGAAACTTCTGTGCTACTGTCAGCGGATATACTTTGTATCCCTTCCTTGTCTTCATCATTTTATAATTCCTCCTATAAATGAATCCATGGCGCTCTCATAACCTTCTGTATCCTTGTAGTAGCTCTCTCCGTGGCCCGCGTCTTTTACAATCAGCTTCGCCTTCGGAGATGCACAGTTCTTATAAGCCTCCTCTGTCATCCAGCACGGGACAAAGACATCTTTTTCCCCGTGAATGAACAGGATCGGGACTTTTGCCTTTTGTACTTCTCTTGCAGAATTACAGTCGTCAAGACCATAACCCACCTTTTTCTTGTTGATCCGGCCTGCAATCTGTATGATCGGGAACGCCGGAATATGGTACATACTGTGAAGCACATGGGTGAACACGTCCTTCATGGATGTAAACGCGCAGTCTGAAATGATTCCTTTTACCTGGGGCGGAAGGTCCAGCCCGCTCATCATGAGCACGGTGGCACCGCCCATGGAATTTCCGTGGAGCAGGATCTGCACGTCTTCACCGGCTTTTTCCACCATCCATTCCACCCAGCGCTTTCCGTCCAGACGGTCCATAACACCAAAACCGATATGCCTGCCCTCGCTCTGCCCGTGCGCCCGTTCATCAATCAGCAGCACCCGGTATCCCCGCTTCAGATAATATTGGGAAAGACTGCCGTAATCATTGAGCCCCTGGCTCGTATATCCGTGAAAACAGATAACCGCTTTACTGCCTTCTTCTCCTTTGAAATACGTGCCGTGAAGCTTCAGCCCGTCGTGGGAAGTGATCCACACGTCTTCGTGGGGCTGCTCCATCAGCCACTCTCTGCGTTCCTTCATCATGGGAAGATATTTCTCCCAGTCCACGCCGGACATCTTCATCGTGCGTTCCGTCTTCGCGTTATAGCGGATCATGGTTCTTCTGTAAAAATATGCCGTGCCGCCCGCCTCTGCCGCCGCCAGCAGCCCGATCAGCGCGGCCGCGCCTTTCAATAAGCCTTTCATACTGTCTCCGTTTCTGTCCCTCCATTTACAGGACTGTTATATACACGCCCCTCGCAGGACGCCTGTGTTACTTTTTCTCTTTCTTTTTCGGTTTCTTACTATTGATCAGATCTTTCAGCCTCAGCGCTTTATCGATGTTTCCTTCAACTTTCAGCTTGCCGAGCGTGACCGCCAGGATGGGGTCCGTCTTTCCGTCTGCAATCTTAAACAAAGTCTCCGCTGAGCATGTAAACATCGCATCCCTGTCAAAATACTCATAAGGCTCTACATAAAGCCTGCCTTCCTTTACTTCTGCATAGAAGATTCCTTCTGCCTCTCCGATGATATTGAACTGATACGCCAGGTGTTCGTGGATGTCGCTCACATCTGCCTCTATCAGCATCCCTTTCACCTTTGCAAACATTTCCGCGTACGTCATAACTTCCTCCTTCTCGACCAGGTTCGCCGTTTTTCGACCGCTGGTCATATTCTTTCTTCCGTTAGATTACCACCTTTTCGACTGACGGTCAACTTGCGCTATTATCAAAATACGCCGGATTTTGTCCCGCTTTTTTGTGCTTTTTGATGATTGGTTCTTTTGGGGGAGATATGCTATACTGAGGTGTAAAACGACACAAAAATATCAGCTGTCCGTATAGAACAGCTGATGCAGACTCTTACCGGATCATCAGAAAGGCGGCAATTATGGCAGTACAATCACAAAAATACGAACTTATCCTCGACTCCCTGCAGAAACTTTTAGAGAGTAAAAATCTTCAGACCATATCTGTCAGTGAGATCGCCCATACCGCCGGCATCGGCAAAGGCAGCATATATTATTATTTTCCATCCAAAGACGCGATTCTGGATGCGCTGGTAGAACGCAATTATGAAAAGCCTCTCACCACGGCAAAAAAACTGTCTTTGCAGACAGAGATCCCTCCATTCACCCGCATGGCAATGATTTTCCAGGCCTGCCGGAACTCTTCTTCCGAATATTTAAGATCCAGGGAAGGGAAGGGCACGGGAGCGCAGGAGGAAGCATTTCTTCATCAGAAATATCTGAATCATCTGATCACAGAATTGAAGCCTGTTCTGGCCGAGATCATACGGCAGGGGATCGACAATGGAGAAATATCTTTTGACAGTCCGGAGGCTCTTGCCGAGATCGTGCTGATCGTACTGACTGTAAAAATGGACAACACCCTGATCCCGTCTACAAAAGAAGAAATAGAAAGAACAATAGCCGGGCTGGTCGCCCTTCTGGAAAAAGGAACAGACAACCCGCCCGGCTCATTAAATTTCCTTATGTCATAAAATCCCTGTTATCTAAGATAACAGCCAGATCATTCTCCGGCTATGACAGAATAGCTCTGCTCGAATTTCCCGCCTGCCGGGACCTTGTTGACATTGGGTTTCTCAGAAAGTTCTTTGTCAAATCCAATGTCATCACATCTTCCCATCCATGGCTCCAGGCAGACAAACGGAGCGTCTTTTACAGACCAGATCCCGAAGTTCGGGAAGCCTTCACACTTCATTCCCACGCGCGGCGCGCCGTCTTTGTGGCAGATCCACACCTCGCTGATCTGCCCATTATCAAAGATCAGCGCGTCGTTCGCAAACATCTCTTCCGACATCGGACAGCACCCGTCTTCCAGTTCCAGCTGATATACTTTGGAGGTATCTGCCGCTCCTTCGGCGATATTGACAAGAATATAATCCAGAGATTCTTTTCCGGGGAATTTCAGGATATAGTCAGACTTGCCCTCGTCCGCCCCGGCGAAGCGGAAAGCCGGATGTCCGCCGATAGTGAAGTACATCTCTTCCTCTCCGGTGTTCACGACCTCCCATTTGACCATCAGCGTCCTGCCGTCAAGTTTGTAAGTAATAATCAGGTCAAAATCAAAAGGATATACTTCCTTTGTCTCCTCATTGGATGCGAACAGGAAAGAGACCGTATCCGTCGTCTCTCTGACACATTTGAACTTATTATCCCTCGCAAAACCATGCTGAGAAGTCGGGTACTGGATCCCGTTGATCCGCACGGTGCTGCGGTATGTCTTTCCCACATTCGGAAACAGGATCGGAGAATGCCTTTTCCAGTATTTCGGATCAGCCTCCCACAGAAGCTCTGTGTCGCTTTTTTTGTCGTAGATCCTCGTCACTTCCGCTCCCTGCTCTGCAATTTCCACACAGAGCCTGTCATTTTCCAATTTCATTTCTTGACCCTCCTTTGAAACTTTTTCAGGCTTACTCAGCTGTATCGCTCTCCTCCACCTGGATGCATTCTTCCACCAGATAATCTGTCACAACATCAATGCGGATGGCATTTTTGAGCACATCTTCTCCCACTTGCTCTTTATACGCGTCCACATCGGTCATGCCAGCCTGCTCAGCATACTCTTTAACCCGCTCTTCATACTCTTCGTCAGACGGCTCCAGATTCTCTTTCTCGGCGATCAATAACACGGCCTGGTCCAGGGCAGCTGTCTGCTGTGCCGCCTCTTTTATTCTGGCGTTGAAATCATCTTCTGTTGTCTGAAGGTATGTCTCGATAAAGTCCGCCAGCTCCACGCCATACATAGCCGCCATCTGCGTATAATATGTCTCCATCTCTTCGATCTGCTTATTCACAACATCTTCCGGATATTTCTCCACTTCAATATTCTCCAGAAGAGCCTCCTGCACCAGGCTCCTCAGCTGTGACTGCACAGACGCTTCCGCCTGCTCTTCCAGCTGCTTTCTGACCTCTTCCCTGTATTGATCCACATTCTCGGAATCTTCGCTGTTTGACTGAACCCATTCATCCGTCAGTTCCGGAACATTTTCTGTATAGATCTCATTGAGAACAATATGGAAGTCAGCCACTTTGCCTGCCATTTCCTCGGTATAATTCTCCGGGAACTGCACAGTAATATCGAACTCCTCGCCTGTCTGATGCCCTGCGATCTGATCTTCGAAGCCGGCATAATCTCCTGATGCTCCTATATAAGAGCCTGAGCCAAGCTGAAGATCCTGGGCCTGTGCCGAACCATTATCAAAAGCCACGCCGTCCATGTATCCTGTAAAATCAATGTTCACCCAGTCGCCCATCTCAGCCGCGCGGTCAGTAACGGCAGCCTTCTCAGCTGTACTTTCGAGATTTGTCTGAATCACCTGTTCCACCTGCTCATCCGTCACTTCCGCGTCTTCTACCTGCGATACTTCCAGCCCCTTGTACTGTGTCACTGTCACATATTCATTGGACAGCTCATTGCTGCATCCTGCGAGTGTGCCTGCCACGGCAGCGGCAAGTATCATTGCAATCATCTTTTTTTTCATTACTTTTTCTCCTCTTCTTTTCTGTTATTTTTATCTGTTCCGGCAGGTATTGTACCGGTTCGGATAATTCGTATTTTAGTATTTTAGGGTCTCTTTATACAGACCTTTTCTTACCGGCTTCTCTCAGCCGCCCTCCCCCCGGCTACAGCAGCGGAGACAGCAGTCTGGAGAATTGTTCCTTTCCTCTGATGATCAGGCTTCGCTCATCATAAACTTTTCTCGTCACATGAGTGCACTGTGTCATATCATTTTCAAACGCCCGTTCCAGCCTCTGTACCGTGCGTTCACTGTAGATTACAGCATTGACTTCAAAATTCAGTCCGAAACTGCGGATGTCCATATTGGCCGTGCCCACGCACGCCACCATTCCGTCCACGCTCAGAGTCTTTGCGTGGAGGAATCCATTATTGTAAACATAACATTTCGCCCCTGCCGCGACCATATCCCCTATATAAGAATATGTCGCCCAGTAGACAAAAGGATGATCCGGCTTGCACGGCACCATAATCCGCACATCAATTCCTGACCTGCTGGCAATCTTCAGCGCGTCCAGTATGGACTCATCCGGTATAAAATACGGCGTCTGGATATACACATGATCCTTTGCGCTGTGGATCAGCCGCAGATAATTATCATGGATCGTCTTGGTCTGTGAATCCGGGCCGCTGGATATGATCTGGACCGGATCCCGCCCCTTTCTTACATACTCCGGGATCTCAAACAGCTTGTCCTCAAGAAACAGATTTTCCTTGGACGCATAGTTCCAGTCCAGGACAAAACGTACTGCCAGAGATGTCACCGCAGCGCCTTCAATACACAGATGGGTATCTCTCCAGTAACCGAATTTCTTATCTCTTCCGAGGTATTCCCTTCCCACATTAAATCCGCCGACAAATCCGATCCGCCCGTCAATGACCACGATCTTCCTGTGATTCCGATAGTTGACGCGGAGCTGCAGCTTTCCTAAGAGCGCGGGGAAAAATTCCGCGACTTCTATACCTTCATTCTCCAGCCGCTCCCAGTCTTTGTTCTTCATCGTGCGGCACCCCATACTGTCGAAGAGGACACGGACTTCTACTCCCTCATGCACTTTCTGTATGAGCACCTTCTCGATCTCCTGCCACAATTCATCATTGCGGATAATATAATACTGGACATGGATGTATCGCTTGGCCTGCCGCATTTCATCGAGAAGCGCCCGGAATTTTGCTTTCCCGTCAGTGTAAATACGAATATCATTATTATCCGTCAGCACTGCTTCGCCGGCTTCCAGATTATAGAGGATCAAATCCTTAAATCTGGCCATTTCCGGATTTGCCAGTCTCAGTTTTTTGCGGTAGATTGTCTCCTCCTGCCTGCGCACAGCATATTTCAGCTCGCCCTCGATCTCTTTTGCCTTGAACATCCTGCTTTTATGAAAATCCTGCCCGATAACCAGATACATGATGAATCCGAGTATTGGTATGAAATACAGCAGAAGCAGCCATGTCCAGACTGTCTGCGGAGACCTCCTCTGAAAGAACACAATAATAAGCGCGAAGAGGATGTTTATAATGACGATATTATCCATAATAAAATCATAGACCGTCACTACTCCGTTCCAAATCATTTCTGCCATAGATAAAACTCCTTTTTATAACTGCCCTCTCCCGGTACGGAATACTTTCCTCATAGAAACGCTACTATACCAGTATACCTGTTCTCCTCTTGAAAAGCAAACCCCAAATATTCAGCTCCCAATATTTAAAACCTCCTCTGCCCGGGCTCCCAAATCCCCGATTCTGCGCTGAAATGTGCGTGATTTGCTTGCGCTCGCCTGAAAACAATGTTACAATACTACTTGCGCAAAAGCGGAAATTTATAGTTTAGGAGGATTATATTGTGAGTCCATTAACCATTGTACTGATCGTTATTCTCGTAGTACTGATCATCGCATTAGTCGCTCTGTATATCTTCGGGAAAAAGGCCGAAAAGAAGCAGGCCGCGCAGAGAGAGCAGATGGAAGCTGCCGCGCAGGTCATCAGCATGCTTATCATTGATAAAAAGAAAATGAAACTAAAAGAATCAGGTCTTCCCGCCTCAGTTATCGAGAACACCCCGAAATATCTGAGACGCACCAAGATCCCGGTAGTCAAGGCAAAGATCGGGCCAAGAATCATGACACTTATGTGCGAGAACAAAGTATTCGAAGTCCTGCCGGTCAAGAAAGAAGTCAAAGCTGTTGTCAGCGGTCTCTACATAACCGAGATCAAAAGCGTCAGGGGCGGGGCTATCGAACCGCCGCAGAAAAAGAAAGGATTCTTTAAGCGGTAAATTAGCTCTCTTCCGTGTTTTTTAGAAGAAGGTCCGTTCCCGGACTGGATATCATAACGCAGAACCCGTTCCGCTCTACCTCAAAGATTTGAATGGATGTAACGCCGGAGCCAAATGTTCGCCCAACGGGGCTCCATTTGCCACCGCCTAACATCCAGAACAAATGCTTTTCGGAACGCTCCCACGGGATGTTCTGCTTATATGATATCCAGTCCGGGAACTTGTTTTTTCTAAGACGGAAGTGATCAATTTTCCGGCGTCGCATCAAGATGCTCGCCTGCGGAAGTCCGCTCCCGACGACCTGTTTCTGCCCCGCAGGGGCTTTTCTTCCGGTTTGGATAAAGTGAGTCCCCGGAGTATGTATCATAAAAGCGGGACATTCCGCGGGAGCGTTCCGAAAAGCATTGGTCTTAGATGTTAAGAGAAGAGAGATGGAGTCCCAATGGACGAACATCTCTCTTCTCTGTTACATCTACACAATCTTTGAGGTAAAGCGGAGCGGGTCCCGCGTTATGATACATACTCCGGGGACGCCCCCTTTATCCAATCAACATTCTCTTTGGACATGATGTTCATTTTGATCTTGCAGTCAGCGAGGGGCTCGTGGTTTACGTCGAGCTCGTAGTCCACAAGTACGCCGATTCTATCGTTTCCCACGCTGATCTCCATGTTTCTTGTGTTGACTCCGACGAGCATCTGCCCGTACGGCGTCTTATAATATGTAAGGTTCTTTTTATTTTTTTCAAAAATCATGTGGGAACTTGTGATGCCGCTCTTCATGATCTCCACCATATCAGTACCTGTGATCTTGATCTTATTCTTGACCGTGCCTGTCATTCCTTCGAAAACTTCATCATAGATGATATAGTGTTTCCCGTTGCGGCAGTAATAATTAGCCGGGGTAACGACTTCAATCGCGTCATCCCCGGTCTCATACCCCTCTGCAGGGTCATTCATGATATCGATATGTTTTCCCGAAATACTGACCAGTACATCTTTTGTCATCAGCTAATACTCCTCGATATTTACTACATTTGTAGTCGGCACGTCAAAAGGCATTACCGTGTTTGCAAACTTCCGGAATTTCTCGGCAACATCACTCACATAGAACGAATATCTGCTGTGCCGCGCATCCGCGCCGTCATTCTCCATATCCTGCTCGTGAAGCAGCTTCTTCAAATCCATTGCAGTCTCATACGCAGGATTGACAATCTGTATCTTATCACCCATATAAGCCCGGATCTTGGACCTCAGCAGCGGATAGTGCGTACACCCGAGTATCATCGCGTCAATATCCGTGCTGCGCATAGACTCAAGATAATATTCGATTACTTCCTGTGTCACCACATGTTCTTTAAATCCCTCTTCCACAAGAGGCACAAACAGGGGACACGCCTTCTCAATGACCTCCACATCAGGGGCCATTTCATGGATAATCTTCGTATACATCCCGCTCTGCACGGTAGCGTCTGTCCCAATCACGCCGACCTTTCGGTTTTTCGTCGCTTCTACAGCCGCCCTGGCTCCCGGGATCACTACGCCCATCACCGGAATGTCAAATTCATCCCTCACCGCGTCCAGCGCCAGCGCGCTGGCTGTATTACAGGCAATAACGATCGCCTTCACCTGCTTGGTCTTAAGGAAACGGATGATCTGCTCAGAAAAACGGATGATCGTGTTCTGAGATTTACTTCCATAAGGGACACGGGCAGTATCTCCAAAATATATGATATTTTCATCAGGAAGCTGACGGGCGATCTCTCTCGCCACCGTCAGCCCGCCTACTCCGGAATCAAACACACCCACAGGCGCTGTCTTCCTGTTTTCCATATTCACGTCCTGCTCCTTAGATAGCAAGTGTTTTTGCAATATTATACTGATAATCCGAAATCGTTTTCTTCATTGCAAGCGCTTCTTCGATGTCAAAGTCAACATACTGTCCGTTCTTGTATCCTACGACACGGTTCGTCTTGCCCTGGCAGAGCAGGTCCACGGCCATAGCTCCCATAATAGACGCGTATACTCTGTCCTTACATGTCGGGCTTCCGCCTCGCTGCATGTGGCCAAGGATAGTTGCTCTTGTCTCAATGCCCGTAGCTTCCTCGATTCTCTTTGCCATGTTGATGGAATCTCCGATACCCTCTGCATTGATAATAATATAATTCTTCTTGCCCCGTTTCTTATTTGCCATAATATCTTCGATCAGAGCCTGCTCGTCATAATCCTGCTCCTCCGGCATCAGGATGCGCTCCGCGCCGTTGGCAATACCGCACCACAGCGCCAGATATCCCGCGTCACGGCCCATAACCTCGATGATACTGCATCTTTCATGAGATGTAGATGTATCACGCACCTTGTCGATCGCTTCCATAGCAGTATTCACCGCTGTGTCAAATCCGATCGTATAATCCGTACAGGCAATGTCCAGATCGATGGTTCCCGGCACGCCGATCGTATTTACTCCCAGATTCGCAAGTTTCTGCGCGCCTGCAAACGAGCCGTCGCCTCCGATAACTACCAGACCGTCAATCCCGTATTTCTTGCAGATCGCCGCGGCCTTCTGCTGTCCCTCTTCTGTACGCATTGATTTACAGCGGGCAGTCTGAAGGATCGTTCCTCCGCGCTGAATTGTATCCGACACGTCACGTGCTGACAGATCAATGATCTCCTCCTTAAGAAGGCCGTGATATCCCCTGCGGATTCCGCGCACTTTCAGTCCTTTCGAAAGAGCTCTTCTCACAACGGCACGGATCGCGGCATTCATCCCCGGAGCGTCTCCGCCGCTGGTCAGAACTCCGATTGTACGGATGCTGTCTTCGATCTCGTCCAAATATTTTTCTTTGTCCATCATACTGTTCTCTGCCATGATTTTTTCCACCTTTCCTTAAAAGTCAAAGTCAGATAACTGCCAAACCCAAAAATTGTAAATTTTTTAACAATTTCGAAATTATTCTACCCTATTTAGAAGTGGTTTTCAATAGCTTTTTCTACCACTTTTACCCGGTTCCCGCCAAAATGATTCATCAGCCTGCTTAAAACCTGAGGATTGATCTGAATATTTTTGTTCCTGGGAAGCCGTTTGATCGCCCGCTCTTTCGCGCAATATATGACAACTTCATCATCCCCTTCCGAGTCCGCCAGATATCCGTACACAATCTGCTCCTCATCTAGAAATGTCTCCTTGTCAGGGAACTGAATCCAAAGTTCTTTCTTCGTCCGCTCAAAGGGGATCACCTTCTCACAGATCAGCTTGCTTGCCTTCTCATCTTCTTCGGACACGCGGCCCCGGATGAATACCTTTTTATCTACCTCAAGGAATTCTCTGTTGCTCTCATAGTCTCGCGGGAATACGACAACTTCAACTGTTCCCAGCAGATCTTCCACCGTGACGAATGCCATCATCTGATTCGTCCTGGTGTGTTTTACCGTCTTATCTGTGATCATCCCTCCGATGATCTCCTTCGATCCGTCGCGGACCTTTGTCCGTCCGGTCTCCTCGTCAGGCTGAAAGTCAAGTGTGGTGGCGGAGATTACATTCTTCCATCTATCCTCATACTCTTCCAGGGGATGCCCGCTGATATAGATCCCCAGTACTTCCTTCTCGAATGCCAGCAGATTTTCTTTCGAATACTCCCCTACATCCGGCAGGCGGATCTGGAAATCCGCCTTCTCTTCCTCTCCCACGAGATCAAAAAGGCTCATCTGCCCTGACATGGAATATTTTTTCTCCTGGTTTACATGATCCAGAATCTGGATATAAATGCTCATGAACTGTTTTCTCGTGCCGCCCAACACGTCCAGCGCCCCGGCTTTGATAAAATTCTCGATTGCTCTTTTATTCAGACAGTCCCTTGACGACATCCTGGTAATGAAATCTTCCAGATTCTTAAATGGACCGAAGGCTTTCCGCTCTTCGATCACTGCCTGGACAACCGGGCGGCCGATGCTCTTGATCGCGGCAAGCCCGTAACGGATATTTCCGCCGTCAACAGAGAAGTCCGCTTCTCCTTTGTTGATATCCGGAGGGAGGATCTGAATATTCATCTGGCGGCAGGAGTAAATGTACTCTGCCACTTTCGACGGATTGTCGATCACGGACGTCATAAGGGCCGCCATGAACTCTACCGGATAATAGTATTTCAGCCATGCGGTCTGATATGCTACCACCGCATACGCCGCGGCATGGGATTTATTAAATGCATACTTTGCGAAATCAATCATCTCATCATAGATCTTATTCGCCGTCTTCTCGTCAATTCCGTTCTTTACACAGCCCGGCACATCTGTCTCCTCATCGCCATAGACAAAGATCTGACGTTCTTTCTGCATGACATCGCCTTTTTTCTTTGACATGGCGCGCCGCAGGAGGTCGCTCCGGCCCAGAGTATATCCGGCAAGGTCACGCACAATCTGCATAACCTGTTCCTGATACACGATACACCCGTAGGTCGGCTCAAGGATCGGTTCAAGCTGCGGGCAGTCATACGTGATGGAAGATGCGTCGTTCTTCCCCTTAATATATTGGGGGATGAAATCCATTGGACCCGGACGATACAGAGAGATACCCGCGATAATATCCTCCAGGCTGTGGGGTTTCAGCTCTTTCATGAAACTTTTCATCCCCGCGCTCTCAAGCTGGAAGATCCCGTCCGTCTTACCTGTCCCGATATAATCCAGCACTTTCTGATCATTATAATCGATCTTTTCCATATCGATATCCGGATTCTTCTTCCTCGCCATCTGTACCGCGTTCTGGATCACAGTGAGCGTCCGAAGCCCAAGGAAGTCCATCTTCAGAAGTCCCAGTTCTTCCAGCGTGGTCATCGTGAACTGCGTGGTGATCGTCCCGTCCGCCGCCCTGGAGAGCGGCACATACTCATCCACAGATTTCTGGCTGATGACCACGCCCGCCGCATGCATGGAGCTGTGCCGCGGAAGCCCTTCCAGTCTCTTCGCCATATCGATCAAGGTCTTGACCTGTTCATCGTTTTCGTAAGTCTGCCTGAGTTCCGGATTCTCTTTCAGCGCGCGGTCAATCGTAATATTCAGTTCCTGGGGCACCATCTTGGCAATGGAATCCACAAATGCATACGGAAGGTCCATGACACGCCCCACATCCCGGATCACTCCGCGGGCGGCCAATGTTCCGAATGTGACAATCTGAACAACCCGGTTCTTGCCGTACTTACGCACAACATAATCGATCACTTCCTGCCTGCGTTCAAAACAGAAATCCACGTCAATATCAGGCATGGACACACGCTCCGGATTCAGGAAACGCTCAAAAAGGAGCTGATACCGGATCGGATCAATAGTCGTGATGCCCAGGCAGTAAGACACAATGCTTCCCGCCGCGGACCCCCGCCCCGGCCCAACCGCGATACCGTGGTCCTTGGCGTATTTGATAAAATCCCAGACAATGAGAAAATAATCTACATACCCCATGTTTTTGATGGTGTCCAGTTCATAGGAGAGCCTGGCTTTCAACTCCTCTGCCGGCTCTCCATACCTGCTCTCCAGCCCCTCATAACAGAGCTTCTGAAGGTATTCCCAGGAAGTCAGCCCGTCCGGCACATCATACTTGGGAAGCTTCGTGACTCCGAACTCAATTTCCACATGGCACCGGTCCGCAATCCGCTGGGTATTGTCCAGAGCCTGAAGCGCATAAGGAAAGAGCTTCTCCATCTCTTCGGGAGACTTCACATAATACTGTCCGCCTTCGTAACGCATCCGGTTTTCATCCGCAAGTTTCTTCCCGGTCTGGATGCAGAGCAGGATATCATGAGGCTTTGCGTCTTCCGCGTATGTGTAGTGAACGTCATTCGTCGCCACCAGCCCGATCCCCGTCTCCCGGGACATCTTAAGAAGCTGCTGGTTCACCAGCGTCTGGTCAGGGATCCCGTGATCCTGAAGTTCGAGGAAATAGTTGTCCTCCCCGAATATATCCCGGTACTCAAGCGCGGTCTTTTTCGCCTCGTCATAAAGTCCTTTCACGATATAGCGCTGCACCTCGCCTGCGAGACATGCGCTCAGCGCGATAATTCCTTCGTGATACTCTCTCAAAAGCGCCTTATCCACGCGGGGCTTGTAATAGTATCCCTCCACAAAGCCTTTTGATACGATTTTCATGAGATTGGCATATCCCTTATTATTCTCCGCAAGCAGAACGAGATGATAATAACGGTCGTCTCCGCCTGTCACTTCCCGGTCAAACCGTGAATTCGGCGCCACGTAAACCTCGCATCCCAGAACCGGATTGATTCCCTGACGCCGCGCTTCCCTGTAAAAATCAATTACGCCGTACATAACGCCGTGGTCAGTGATCGCCGCGCTGTCCATCCCGAGCTCTTTTACTCTGGAAACATATTCTTTTATCTTGTTCGAGCCATCCAGCAGGCTGTATTCTGTATGGACGTGCAAATGTACAAAACTCATTTTTCACCTCGGTTAAAGCAAAAGGGCGGCTCCCTTTGCGGAAACTGCCCTTGTTTTTCTTTCCAGATCCTCTGCTTGATGCTTATTCTGCGCCTTCCATCATAAAGTGGATCAGCTTATCTGTATCTTCTTTTTCATACGCAATGATCTCCAGCTCCGGGATCTCTCCGTTAGAGAAAATATTTGCCATGGAAACATACTGGGACAGCTTGGATTTCAGGTTCAGCCTGTCTCCTTCTCCTGTAACCAGTTCCACCTTCCCCTTGCATGAATCAATAACTTTGAAAAAGCCGTCTATATCTGTGATGTTCTGAACTTTCATTACATGTTCTCCTTTCTGCTAACATTACACTTATGGATCAATGAATCAGAAATGCGGATGCATCTATCATGCATGCACACTCCTACTGCTTATTATAACCATTTTCAGCGAGATTGCAAGATTTTTCCCTGATTTTCATCGATCGTAATCCTGCCCTGTTTCAGCAGCCTTCCAACCGCGCGTTTAAAGGCCGCTTTGCTCATGCCGAACTCTGTTTTGATGCGTTCCGGCTCTGCCTTGTCTGTAAATGGAAGAAAGCCGCCGTTCTTTACGATTCTTTCCATGATCTGCTGCGCGTCCGCGTCCATCTGCTCCGGTATCTTTCCCCGCACGCTTAAATCCAGCTTGCCGTCAGGTTTTACCTCTGCCACGCGCGCTTCTACCTGCTGCCCGATATACATCCTGCCGTATACCTCTCTGCGCGGGATCAGTGCGGAATACCTGTCATCCACTGCCACAAACACGCCATATTCTCTGCTGATTCCATATACAGTGCCTCTGACCATATCATCCTTCTTATACGGGGAATCCGTTCTCAGCAGCGGATATACCTTCATTGTCGCGCACAGCCGGCCGCTCTTGTCCACATAGAGGCTGACCAGACAGCGGTCGCCCTTCTCTACTTTTACTGTCTGTTCCTTAAACGGAAGAAGAAGGTCCTTCTCAAGCCCCCAGTCCAGAAAGGCGCCGATCCGGCCCACATCCACTACTTCAAGCACCGCCAGTTCCCCGACAGTGATCTTCGGTTCATTCGTTGTGGCGATCATACGGTCCGAAGAATCCTTATACAGGAACACCTCCACCGGGTCTCCCGCCTCAATTCCTTCCGGGACCTGCTTCTTGGGAAGCAGAACCCTCTCCTCATCGCTTCCGAGGTATACGCCGAAGTCCACCTTCTTAACTACGGTCAGCACCTGTTTTTCTCCTAATTTCATATCCACTGATCTCCTTTTCGGGGGATTCCTTTCTTGTCAGGATTTTCCCGGTATTTTCATCTCACTCTAATCTAAAGTATCATGGCAGGAATGTCAATGTTATAGTTCAAAGAGGCTCATCTGACGGAAACCGGCTTCCTTCTTCCTTTCTGCCGCTTTTTCCCATCTTATGTAACTATCCGAAAAAATATCCGCATTGGTTTCTGCACGTTTGTTTTCCCCGCTTCCGCTTACTTCGTTTCCGTTTTCTCGTCCGGAGTTTTCCAGCGGTTTTAAGAACGCTGTCTTTTCCCCGGATGCTGTAATGACCAGCTCCTCTTTTGCCCGGGTCATTCCCACATAGAATAACCGCCGTTCCTCTTCCTTATCCGCGGGATGCTGCTCATTCTCCAGCGGGATCAACCCGTTTTCCGCCCCGCAGATAAACACTGCCGGGAACTCCAGGCCCTTTGAGCCATGGAGCGTCATCAGAGTCACTGCTTCTGCCGTGTATTTTTTATCCCCGCACCGCTTCAGGTCGCTCTCCACGCCAAGCTCAAGAGCGCTCAGGAATTCATCCATAGTCCTGTAAAATACCGTCATTCCGGCAAACTGCCGCATCGCCTGGTCATTTTCCAGGTTCATCTCTGTCATCCATTCTTCCAGGAATTTCTGCGGCTTTTTCTTAAGATATGCTTCGCTGAATTTTTCCGCTGTATTCCTGATCACTTCTGCCGCCATGTCATTCCACGGAACCTTCCAGAGCAGCTTCGCGCACTCCTGTGCTGCCGTCAGATCCTCTGCGTCTCTCAGATAACGGAAGAAACAGATACTCCCCTGCACAGATTCTTCCTGAAGAAATCCTTCCCTGCCCGCCACGATATACGGAATTCCTTCTTTCCGCAGACATTTCTCCAAAAGGCGCGCCTGATGGTTCGTCCGGTACAGCACCGCAATATCTCCAAATCCCCTGATCTTCCGCCCGCTGTTTTCCCATGCCTCCCTGTGGGCTTCCAGCATACCGACTCCGCCCGCCATGCGGCCGATCTCTTTTGCTATGAATATGCCTTCACTCAGAGGGCTCTCTGCCTGCACGACACGCACAGGCGCATTGTCCGGGCAGTTGGCATGAAGGCTGCCGGTCTTGCCCAGCACTGCCTCCGCTCCGGAAAGGATCTGGGGAGATGAACGGTAGTTCTCCTTTAATTCGACAACTTCCAGGTCCGAATATTCCGCTTCCAGTTCTTCAAAACAACGAGCGTCTGCTCCGCGGAAATCGTAGATCGACTGATCCGGGTCCCCGATGACGAAAAGTTCCTGCCCGGCGCTGTGCCAGAGCCGTATCAGCCGATGCTGGACAGGGTTAATATCCTGGAACTCATCGACCAGAAGATAACGAAAACTCTTCTCCCAGCCCGGCCGGGCATCGCCGCTCTCGATCAGTTCTGCCGTACAGAGAAGAAGATCGTCAAAATCATACAGATTCTTTTCGGCTTTCAACTGTTCATAGCGCTCATATGCCTGCTGCCAGATCCCTTCTTCGGCTGGTGAAATTTTCTCCGGCGCCGTCTCCGTCCCTCCGGCAGGAATCCCAGCCTTATGCCGCGACACTCTTTCAAGAAACTCTTTTTCACTCACATCTGCCCCGGTCTCTTCCAGCGCCTGCCCTGCCAGATCTTTCAGTTCCGCCTCTCCCGCCAGACAGAACTTTTTGCCCTGCGCCTTCAGGAAATCCAAGCAGACCGCATGGAATGTACCGATGGTCATCAGCCTTCCCGCTGATTTTTTCCCGGTCTCCCTTGAGATCCTCTCCCTCATCTCCGCTGCCGCCTGATTTGTAAATGTAACTGCCGCGATCTCAGACGGGCGGACCCTGCGGTTTTCAAGAAGATATTTCAGCCGGGACACGAGTGTCTTTGTCTTTCCCGTGCCCGGTCCTGCCTTGACCGCGATCCGCGCCGCTCCCGATGTAACTGCCCGGAGCTGTTCCGGATTCAGGATCGGGGCTGGCTTCACGCCGCGGTTTTCCCCTGAAGGCTCTGTGCTCTCTGTCTCTGCGTCAGCGGTTTCCCTTCCTGTCAGGTCCGCATTGTCTTCTCCAGCACCATTCCTGTCTGCGCATTCTGTACCCGAACCGGCTCTGGCTGTACTGCCTGCATCCGCGCCGATCATGTCAAAGAAGCTCATCTGCCCCTCTGTATTTTCCAGCTCGTCTGTACTGAACAGGCGGATCACGCCATACTCTCCGTCAAAGCCGGGGATCCGTTCCACCTGTCCGCCGCGCAGCCTCCGAATGCCCTCCGCGATCCTCGTTCCGGACACCCGCCGGATATCCTCAAGGGGAAGCGTCCTCAGTATCTCGAACTCAGCGCCCAGCTCAGAAAGCATATGAGCATACTCTTTCTCTGTCTTTTTGCTTGCGGCAGAACAGCCCCTGGAAGCAGCGATCACTTCCGACAGCGGGACAAGGCTCTCAAATGCCTTTGCTCCTTCCCGCACATATCCCTCCGGACGGTCAGCAAGTTCCTCCACGCGGTGTGACACGCCGATCGTAATCTTGTGCCCGCACACCGGGCACATTCCGTTATATCTCATCGTATCAGAAGGCGTCAGGCAGAGATTGCATTTCCTGTGCCCGTCCATATGGTATTTCCCTTCCTCCGGGAAGAATTCAATCGTGCCGTACAGTCCTTTCCCTGTCTGTATCGCCTGCGCGAGCCCCTCATAGGACATCGGAATATCCAGAAGGTTCGCCTCCCGTCCCAGCTTTGCCGGGGAATGCGCGTCCGAATTCGAGATAAGCTGGAACCGGTCCAGCGCGGATACTCTCCAGTTCATGGGCGGATCAGATGACAGCCCGGTTTCCACGGCATGAATATACGGTGTCAGATCCTCAAAGCACTCTTCCACTGTATCGAACCCCGAAAACGCGCCAAACATCGAAAAATGCGGCGTCCAGATATGAGCGGGAACATATATCGCAGAAGGGCACAGCTCCAGCGTGATCTCCAGAAGGTCATGGCAGTCCACTCCGAGGATCGGCCGCCCGTCAGAATGGATGTTGCCGATCTGCTCCAGTTTATTTGCAATGCGCTCTGCATACTCAAGTCCCGGCAGAATGATCACGCTGTGGACCTTTCTCACTTTTCCGTTCTTCTTATAGATCGAGCTGATCTCCCCGGTGATAACAAAACGGGGAATCATCTCTCCCCGCACGCTTTCATCTTTGATCCGGCAGTCTTCCTTCAGCACATACAGCCCGTCCTCCGCAGGTGTCAGCTTCTCTGACAGCTCCTCTCTCCATGCCGGGTGCGTAAAGTCTCCTGTCCCCACGATCTGGATGCCCTTTCTCCTCGCCCATAGATCCAGATGCTCCGGGGTGCACTCCTTACTGGTCGCCCGTGAATACCGGGAATGGATGTGCAGATCCGCGATATACATAGAATGCCACCTTCTCTTTCTTACTCTTTTGTCTGTATGCCAGGCATCTCTATGCCTG
>DXCD01000067.1 GCA_019116185.1 Candidatus Mediterraneibacter stercorigallinarum | reverse complement strand
TATGAAGAAATGCCACAGAGAGGAGGCGGCTGGTGCGAGCCTTCGCAGGAACATATAGAACCGGCCCGGGAGCTTCTGCATGAAAGTGCAGCGTAGAGCCTGCGTTAAGGGCAAAAGAGCGAACCGCGCAGGAGGCAGATCCTATTTCTATGGATCATTGTGACGCGCAGTTAATTAGGGTGGTACCGCCGGGAGATCCGGTCCCTTGATTTACGGGGACTGAGATGTCCCGGCGTTTTATTTTACAAGTCTGAGCATGTGGGATCTGCTGGAAAGGCAGAAATGCAGGCGCATCTGTAGATTTCTGAATCTATATCAGCTGTATGTGAATAAAACGCATTTAACAAGATTTATTGTATTGAAAAAGGAGAAGAGAAGATGGCAAAGGAAAAGAAACTGGTACAGTCGATCACTTCCAGGGATGAGGATTTTGCACAGTGGTATACGGACGTTGTCCGCGAGGCAAAACTGTGTGACTATTCAGGGGTAAAGGGATGCCTGAACTACCTGCCGAACGGCTATGCGCTGTGGGAGAACATCCAGGCGGATCTGGATAAGCGTTTTAAAGACACTGGCGTGGAGAATGTGTATCTCCCGGTGCTGATCCCTGAGAGCCTGCTCCAGAAAGAGAAGGATCATATCGAAGGATTCGCGCCGGAGGTGGCATGGGTGACACATGGCGGTATGGAGCAGCTCCAGGAGAGATTCTGTATCCGCCCGACATCTGAGACTCTGTTCTGCGATGTGTGGAGCAAGACCGTGCAGTCTTACCGTGACCTGCCGAAGGTATGGAACCAGTGGTGTTCTGTGCTCCGCTGGGAGAAGACAACAAGACCGTTCCTGCGTTCCAGAGAGTTCCTGTGGCAGGAGGGGCATACGATCCACGCCACATATGAGGAAGCAGAAGAGCGGACCAAGATGATGTGGGAAGTGTATAAGAGCTTCGTTGAGGAAGACCTGGCGATCCCGGTAGTTGCGGGAAGAAAGACGGAGAGCGAGAAATTCGCAGGCGCTCAGGATACGTATACGATCGAAGCGCTGATGCATGACGGACAGGCGCTTCAGTCTGCAACGAGCCATTTCTTCGGAAACGCGTTCCCGGATGCATTTAATATTAAATATGCAGATAAGAATAATGAACTTCACAGTGTATACGAGACTTCCTGGGGGCTGTCCACGAGAATCATCGGAGCGATCATCATGGTACACGGCGATGACAGCGGTCTGGTGCTTCCGCCGAGGATCGCGCCGGTACAGGTAAGGGTTATCCCGATCGCGCAGCACAAGGAAGGCGTACTGGACAAGGCAAATGAACTTCTGGATGCATTGAAGGCAGCTGGTTACCGCGCGAAGATCGATGACTCTGAGAAGAGCCCGGGATGGAAATTCAGTGAGCAGGAAATGCTCGGAATTCCGGCGCGTATTGAGATCGGACCGAAGGATATTGAGAACGGTCAGGTTGTAGTTGTGCGCCGTGATACAAGAGAGAAGATTGTTGTGGCGATTGATGAGATCACGACAAAGCTGGGCGAGATCCTTGAGATCATCCAGAAAGACCTCTATGCAAAGGCAAAAGCATTCCTCGATGACCATATCAGTTCTGCGGCAACAATGGATGAGATGAAAGAAGCTGTCCAGAATAAGAAAGGATTCGTCAAGGCAATGTGGTGCGGCGAAGAAGCGTGCGAGGAGGAGATCAAAGCTCAGACAGGCGGCGTGACATCCAGATGTATTCCTATGGAAGAAGAGCATCTTTCCGATGTGTGCGTGTGCTGTGGAAAACCGGCGAAGCACATGGTTTACTGGGGAAGAGCGTACTAAGAGATTATAAGGAGATTTTTAGCCTTTAGATGAAGGAACAAAGTGTATGGTTTGGGACTTCATTTAAAGGCTGATTCATTTTAAGGCAAAAGAGGAAGCTGAATAGCGAAAGCGACAGAGTGGGAAAGGATATAAGAGATGTATGCATGGGAAAAGATGTTCCAGAAGACTGCCCTGGAGAAAGGAAAAATGGAATACGAGGCGCGGAGGGTTACGGAATTAAAAAAGGATGGCGACAAATATACTGCGGCTGTATTGGACCAGAAGCGCCATGAAGTATCTATAACCATGCAGGACGGCAGCCCTAAGAGAGGAAAATGTGACTGCCCTGTAGCAAAAGGCAGACAGCTCTGCGCACATATGGCGGCGCTTCTTTATACGATTGAAGATGAGGAGAAGAGACAGGAAAAAGCCCGCCAGAAAGAAGAGGAAGAGAAGGAACGCCGGCGTCTGGCCAGAGAAAAGCGTCAGGAAGAAAAGAAGCGCCGGGAAATCGAGAAAAAGCAGGCAGAGGAAGCCAGAAAGCGTATGGCCGAAGAGGAGGCTGCCAGAAAAGAGGCGCAGAGACGCGCGCAGGAAGAACAGAAAGCGGCAGAGGAAGCGCGGAAGGCAGAACGAAGAAGACTGGAGGAAGAGGCGCGCCGCCGGGCAGACGAGAGAGCAAAGGAAGAGGAAAGACAGCGGATGGCACAGGAGCGGGAGAAAATCGAAGAAGAACTGCAAAAGGAGCAGAGCTACTCGCTTCTCGGCGATCCGTGGGAGGAAGCAGACGAGCAGAATGATTTCAGCATCATTGACCTGGAGAACTATCAATATTTTGATATCGGAAGAATTCGTGAGTCTGTCCATTTTACGGCAGATGTACTTAGAAAAGGCAGAGAACTTTTTAAGAGCGGCGCTGTAAAGATTACAAAGGTGCGTGCGGGCTTCGACGGACAGGGCGGCGAGGTTGCGGGAGAGATTAGGACGACAGTTGCAGAAGGGGGAAATGAGACTTCGCAGATTCTACAGTTCTCGCGTACAGAGGTGCTTCATTCCTGGTGTGGCTGCCAGCAGTGCACCCGCATGTATTACAGATTTTACAGAGAGGACGGCGAAAATAAATGTAAATATACTGCAGCTGCGATAGATGCTCTAGAGCTGTATCTGCAGACTTATAAGGTGGCTGACGCTACGGATACGAAAGGCTGGTTCGTACTGGATACACTTGGCGGCAGAGAGAACAGGAATGGAAAGGCTGCCGGGGAGAACGATGGTGAAAAACTGAAGCTGGAGGCAAGGCTTTCAGAGGAATGGCAGGGGCTTGAGGTCTCTTTCCGTATTGGTAATAATAAAATGTATGTGGTGAAAAATCTGGAGGATTTCTGCGAAAACGTAAAAGAATCTGCGGATGCTGTCTACGGGAAATCCACATCTTATAACCATGCACGCTCGAATTTTACAGAAGAAGGGAAGCTGTGGGCTGATTTTATTATGAAAGCCGTAAAGGATGACGAGCAGTCTGCAGAGCGGATGCAGCGGAGGGGATATTATTACGGGACAGGACGGATGTCTGACAGAGGGATTGCACTGTATGGATGGAGGCTGGATGCATTTTTCGATACGGTTTCTAAAGCAGGAGGGGCTGAATATGATATCGGGAAAAGCGGGAAAAAGAAATTTGCACCGCTGAAAGCCAGGGTGCAGAATCCCAAAATCACTGCGGATATTTCCGAGGCAAAGATTGACGGGAGCAAGGATTTTCACGGTATTTCTGTGGATGTTGCCCTGCCGCGGCTGTATTCCGGCGTGAATGCGGATTATTATATTGAGGACGGATATCTGAACCGGACGGACACTGGTTTTTCTGAGAAACTGGGTGCGCTGGCAGAACAGGAAGAGAATGGGCATGTTAAGTTCCGGGTGGGCAGAAATAATTTGAGTACCTTTTATTACGATGTGCTGCCCAAACTTAAGGAAGCGGCGGAGATCCGTGAGCATTCGATGGAGAAGATCCGGCAGTATCTGACGCCTGAAGTGAAATTTACATTTTACCTGGACGCGGATGAGGGGGAAGTATCCTGCCGGGTATTCGCAGGGTACGCGCAGAGAAAATTTTCCCTGGTGGAAACGATGACACAGGGAATGCCGACAGAACCATACCGGGATGCTGAGAGGGAAGCCGGAGTGCTGAACACGGTCCTTGACTGGATGCCTTATGTAGATGAAGTGAAGGATGCACTGAGCACCGGGACTGATGAGGACCGGATCTATCGGGTGATGACAGAAGGCGTGGATGAAATCCTTCGTCTCGGCGAGGTGAGGTGTACGGACAGCTTCCGAAACAAGAGAGTGATCCGAAGAGTCAAGGCACGGGTCGGCGTGTCCGTATCAGATGGGCTGCTGGAGCTGGAAGTGTCGGCAGACGGACTGGAACAGCGAGAGCTGCTTGACCTTCTGCAGAGCTACCGGAAAAAGAAGCGGTATCATCGGCTGAAGGACGGGAGCTATGTCGGGCTGGATGATACGGCGCTTGAAACAGTGGATGAACTTGTAACGGCGCTTTCTCTTAAGCCTGCGGATATGATAAAAGGGAAAATGCATCTGCCGCTGTACAGGGCGCTGTATCTGGACCGCATGCTTGCAGAGAATGACGAACTGTACAGTAAAAGAGATGCCCATTTCCGAGAAATGGTCAAAGAGTTTAAGACGATCAATGATTCGGAGTTCGAGGAGCCGGAAAGCCTTTCTTCCATCCTGCGTAATTATCAGAAAGACGGTTTTAAATGGCTTCGTACGCTGGAGGAATGGAATCTGGGAGGTATATTGGCGGATGATATGGGACTTGGGAAAACCCTTCAAGTCATTGCGCTGCTGCTGTCTGCGAAGCAGGAAGGCCGGAGCGGAACGGCGCTTGTGGTCGCCCCGGCCGCGCTTGTGTATAATTGGGACGAAGAGATCAGGAGGTTTGCTCCGGAACTGTCTGCCGCGGTGATCGCGGGCAGCCAGGAAGAGAGAAGGGAAAAAATCGGACGATATGACAGGTATGATGTCCTGGTCACTTCCTATGATACATTGCGCAGGGACGCCCCTTTCTATGAGGGAAAAGAATTCCGCTATGAAATCATTGATGAGGCACAGTATATCAAGAACCATACAACGGCAGCGGCAAAGGCTGTCAAGATCATAAAAAGCAGGAACCGTTTCGCACTGACAGGCACTCCGATCGAAAACAGATTGAGCGAGCTGTGGAGCATTTTTGATTATCTTATGCCGGGATTTCTGTACGGATATGAGACGTTCCGCACAGAGATTGAGACACCGATCGTCAAACACAAGGACGAGGATGCGGTCAGGAGACTGCAGAAGATGACCGGACCGTTTATCCTGCGCAGGCTTAAGGAAAATGTGCTTAGGGATCTTCCGGAAAAACTTGAGGAGATCCGCTATGTGCGATTTGAAGGGGAACAGAAAAAGTTGTATGACGCGCAGGTTCTCCATATGCGTGAGATGCTCGCGGGACAGGCGGAAGAAGATTTTAACAAGAACCGTTTTCAGGTGCTTGCGGAACTGACCCGTTTGAGACAGATCTGCTGCGCTCCGTCTCTTTGTTTTGAAAATTACCGGGGCGAGGCGGCAAAGACTGATGCGTGTGTACAGCTGATCCAGAGCGCCATTGACGGAGGACACAGGATGCTTGTATTCTCGCAGTTTACGAGTATGCTCGAAATTCTGGAAAATGAGCTGGACAAAGAGGGGATCGAGTATTATGTGATTACCGGGAGTACGTCGAAAGAGGAGAGGGTCCGTCTGGTGAAAGAGTTTAACAGTGGAACAGTTCCGGTGTTCTTCATATCTCTTAAGGCCGGCGGCGTGGGTCTGAACCTGACCGGGGCTGATGTGGTCATCCATTACGACCCATGGTGGAACCAGGCGGTCCAGGACCAGGCGACAGACCGCGCCCACCGTATCGGACAGACGAAAAAAGTCACGGTATATAAGCTGATTGCCAAAAGTACGATTGAAGAAAAGATTCAGAAGCTTCAAGAGACAAAAAGGGATCTGGCAGATCAGATCATTGGCGGCGGATCCGGACAGCTTTCGGGAATGAGCAGGGAGGACATCCTTGCCCTGCTGGAACAGGAATAAAAAAGGAAAATCTGTTGAGGGATTCCGCCTGGCGTAATATAATAATATAATTAGTGAAAAGTTTTTCAGAAAGGCAAGGGACCGAACGTGATCTATAATAATATTTTAGAAGCAATGGGAAATACGCCTTTGATCCGCCTGGAACGCATGGCGGAGGAAGGGAGCGCGCAGATACTTGTGAAATTCGAGGGGCTGAATGTCGGCGGCTCTATAAAGACAAGGACCGCGTATAACATGATCCGCGATGCGGAAGAAAAAGGGCTGATTAACAAAGATACCATTATCGTTGAGCCTACCAGCGGCAATCAGGGGATCGGACTGGCGCTTGTAGGGGCAGTAAGAGGGTATAAGACAAGGATCATTATGCCGGATTCGGTCAGCGAGGAGCGCAGAAAGCTGATGAAGCATTACGGCGCGGAAGTGATTTTGATCCATGACGCAGGGAATATCGGGGCATGTATTGAGGAGTGCCTGAATACAGCGCTGAAGATGGCGGAGGAAGATCCGCGGGTATTTGTGCCCCAGCAGTTTGAGAATCCGGCAAACCCGGCAGTGCACCGGGATCAGACAGCGGTTGAGATACTGGAACAGGCGGGCTGCCGGATCGACGGCTTCTGCTCCGGCATTGGAACCGGCGGCACGATTACCGGGATCGGAGAAGTGCTCCGCGAGAAAAATCCGGATATGGAGATCTGGGCAGTGGAGCCGGAGCACGCGGCGATCCTTTCCGGCGGCTCTATCGGAACGCATCTTCAGATGGGAATCGGAGATGGTCTGATTCCGGCGATACTGAATACCGGGATTTATGATGATATCTGTATTGTGACAGATGAAGAGGCGATCCGGACTTCACGTGATCTGGCGTCAAAGGAAGGAATTATGTGCGGGATCTCTTCCGGTACTAATGTGGCAGCAGCGCTGAAGCTGGCGAGGAAGCTCGGCGCGGGAAAGACCGTGGT
>DXCD01000066.1 GCA_019116185.1 Candidatus Mediterraneibacter stercorigallinarum | reverse complement strand
GTGAATCCGCTTCATGTGCAGCCTCTTTCCTTTCTTGATACAGGGGAACCGGCCTGCCCTGCACAGACCGGTTTATCGTATGCTCTATTTTCCAAGCCCTTCCATACGCTCTTTCACCTGAGAGAGCATCTGTGTATACTTCTCCAGCTTCGCCCTCTCTTCCTGGACTTTCGCCTCAGGAGCCTTGCTGACGAATTTCTCGTTTGCCAGCATTCCCTCTGCTCTCTTGATCTCTTTATTCAGTCTCTCTTCCTCTTTTTTCAGTCTCTCCATCTCCTGCTCAAAGTCCACCAGGTCTTCCAGCGGCAGATAGACCACTGCGTCCGGCACAACGATGGATACTGCATTGTCCGCAACGCCTTCCCTGGTCTTCCGGATCAGAATCTCATTCGCCATCATCAGCGGCTGGGCAGATGCCCTGACCTCTGCGATTCCGGCGCTTAAAGCCTCATCCTCGCAGATGATATATACTTTCGTCTTACGGCTGTTGGGAACATCCATCTCAGAACGGATATTACGGATTCCCTTTGTCACAGCCTTTACATGTTCCATCACATTTTCATCCGCCGGGAAGCTCCACTCGTCTTTGTATTCCGGCCAGCGGGACATCATCAGGGACTCTTCCTCCGGCACGAGCGCGCTGTAGATCTCTTCTGTGATAAACGGCATGAACGGATGCAGGAGCTTCAGCGCCTGACCGAGCACTGTCTTTAATACCCAGAGCACGCAGTTCGCTGCCGCCGGGTCTTCTTCCGCATGGTAAATGCGGTATTTCGCCAGTTCAACGTACCAGTCGCAGAACTCATCCCAGATAAAATCGTACACCTTCTGCACCGCGATACCCAGCTCGAATTTATCCATATTTTCAGTAACATCTTTTGCCAGTGTGTTGACCTTGGATAAGATCCACCGGTCTACAGGCATCAGAAGGGCATCGTCCGGTTTATTGACAACGTTTTCTTCCATATTCATGAGGATGAATCTGGAAGCATTCCACACCTTGTTTGCAAAGTTACGGCTTGCCTCCACTCTTTCATTGTAGAAACGCATGTCATTGCCCGGCGCATTTCCCGTCACGAGCGTCAGCCTCAGGGCGTCTGCCCCGTATTTGTCAATGATCTCCAGCGGATCGATCCCGTTTCCTAATGATTTACTCATCTTCCGTCCCTGGGAATCTCTCACCAGGCCGTGGATGAGCACTGTGTGGAAAGGTGATTTCCCTGTATGCTCATATCCGGAAAATACCATACGGATGACCCAGAAGAAAATAATGTCATACCCGGTCACCAGCACGTCCGTGGGATAGAAGTAGTCCAGATCCTCTGTCTGCTCCGGCCATCCCAGAGTAGAGAACGGCCACAGCGCGGACGAGAACCATGTATCCAGTGTATCCTCATCCTGCGTAAAATGCGTGCATCCGCAGTGCGGGCATTTCTCCGGCGCGTGCCTGTCAACAACAAATTCGCCGCATTCGTCACAGTAATATGCCGGAATGCGGTGTCCCCACCAGATCTGACGGGAGATACACCAGTCCTTGATATTCTCCAGCCAGTGCAGGTAAATCTTGTCAAAACGCTCCGGCACGAATTTCAGCTCCCCGGTCTTCAGCGCGTTGATCGCCGGTTTTGCCAGCTCTTCCATCTTCACGAACCATTGCTGCTTGATCAGCGGCTCCACAGTTGTACCACAGCGGTCATGAGTTCCTACTGCATGTGTGTGGGGAACCACTTTTACAAGATATCCCTGCTCTTCCAGATCAGCCACAATCGCTTTTCTCGCCTCGTAGCGCTCCATGCCCGCATATTTCCCACCGTTTTCATTGATAGTGGCGTCATCGTTCATGATGTTGATTTCCGGCAGGTTATGCCTCTTGCCCACCTCAAAGTCATTCGGGTCATGGGCCGGAGTGATCTTCACCGCTCCTGTACCGAATTCTTTATCCACATAGTAATCAGCCACGATCGGGATCTCGCGTCCTACCAGCGGCAGGATTACATTCTTCCCTACAATATCCTGATATCTCTCGTCATCCGGGTGCACAGCGATAGCTGTATCTCCCAGCATAGTCTCCGGACGGGTCGTCGCGATCTCAAGGAAACGGTCTGTCCCTACGATCGGATATTTGATATGCCAGAAATGTCCTTCCTGTTCCTCGTGCTCTACTTCCGCGTCAGACAGGGAGGTCTTACACTTCGGACACCAGTTGATGATCCTTGACCCTTTGTAAATATATCCCTTCTTGTATAAATTAATGAATACTTCTTCTACTGCCTTGGAACATCCCTCGTCCATTGTAAAACGCTCTCTGTCCCAGTCGCAGGAGATTCCCAGCTTCTTAAGCTGATTCTCGATCGTTCCCGCGTATTCTTCTTTCCACTGCCAGGTTCTCTCCAAGAACCCTTCACGTCCCAGTTCCTTCTTGTCAATGCCTTCTTCTTTGAGCTGGTTTGTCACCTTGACCTCAGTGGAGATAGCCGCGTGGTCCGTCCCCGGAACCCACAGGGCATTGTACCCTTCCATCCTCTTATAACGGATCAGGATATCCTGGAGCGTATTGTCAAGCGCATGCCCCATATGCAGCTTGCCCGTGATATTCGGAGGCGGCATCACTGTTGTAAACGGCTTTCTGCTCCTGTCCGCCTCTGCGTGAAAATATTTGTTCTCGCACCATTTTTCATACAGTTTTTCTTCGATCGCTTTCGGATCATATGTCTTTGCCAGTTCTTTTCCCATTGTCCTCTCCTTGCTCTCCCTCATATTTTTTCAGTTCACTCACATCCCGCGTTCACGGAATTTTCACAGTTGCATAAAAAAATGCCCTTTACATCATGTAAAGGGCGAAGATTCCGCGGTACCACCTTATTTCATATGTTCCGGCGTCGGCAAAGATACATGCGCACCGGAAAACATATCTCTTAAGTCCTGTAACGGGGACCACTCCGGGACAGCCTATCTTCGCTGAATAAAACGCCTTTCAGCTGTCCGGTTCAAAAGCTACCTTCCACCATCCTGTACCGAAACCGCCTTTCAGCCGGGCGTTCTCCCTTCCGGGCCGATCCGCTCCGGGCAGTTCTCTCTGCCGGAAATGATGATGTACTCCTCTTCCTCGACACCTTTTACAATTCTATTGAAGCGCCGGTCCGTGCCATAAGCACACACACTGGCGTTCCTCAAAGTTTTACAAAGTTGTTAACTGGAAATTAACTATCAATTACTATATCCATAAGATGCCGATTTGTCAAGATATTTAGAGAATCTTAAGAAAGCGCCAATTATTGCCATTACAACGGCAGTCTTCTGTTATTCTGTCATATCCTCTATCATATTCACAATATCATACCCGTAATTATCGCCTGTCGCCCAGCCGAGTCCTTCCGGGTTCTCCTGCTGCCCCAGCCACTCCACATAAGGGGCCGCGCCTTTCTTTACATATTCATATCTGTCGTCCACGCACTCCTGCGTCAGGGGATCCGCTGTGGCATAAGCTTTCAGATGCTGGATCTGTGCGCGTATCCCGGTCCGCACATCAGGATAGGAATTTCCCGGCACGCCTCCGCCGGTCGTCCCGAGTCCGGCAAAGTTAAACTGCTCAATGCCGGCGTCCCCTCCATACTGGAGGAAACCGGTCTCCTTCATGGTCTGGGCAAATGCCACCTCCGGCCGGACCCCTTCCGCAGATGCTTCTTCATAATACATCTGGCAGAATGTTTCTATAGAGTCCGCGCCGCCTTTGGAAAGTTCTTCTGCTGGATATGCCCTGCCTGATGCGTTAAAATAATCTGCCATCTCCTGAACTGTGACCGCGCTCTCCCCCATAATCGGATACTGACCGTCCGCGATGGCTTCTTCGGCTTCTTCTCCCGACGCCTCAGTATTCTCTGATCCGCCGCCCGTCTCACCCTCAGTCTTGTCACTACCGTCCTGAGCTGCCGTCTCTGCCTCCGCTTTAATCCGGCCGTCATCCGCGCGGGTGGATAAGACTCCCGCCGCTCCTGCAAGACCGAGTGTCAATACAAGGAGAACAGCAAGTCCTGCTTCTATATATAATTTGATCCTTTTGTCCTGCCAGTTCATATGCGTGTTCCTCCTGTGACATTATATTATCCTGATTGTACGTATATGCCCCGTTCTATTAATCCAAATGGAACACCTCTTGCAGGTCCACAGATACCGGGCTGTTGTCCGGGTTCGTCTCCATGATATCCGCCATGAAATCCCACCATTTGCGGTTGATGGCCGTATCCGCGCTCTCATCCCATTTTTCCGGATCTTCCAGCTCAATGTACCCGTAGAGTACCAGTGTCTCCCGATCAAGGAAGATCGTATAGTTCTTCCCGCCATATTCATGGATCATGTCCTGCATCTCCGGCCACAGCTCATTGTGACGTTTCTCATATTCCGCTTCCATTCCAGGGTACAGTTTCATCTTAAATCCTTTTCTAACCATTCTTATCTCCTCCTGTCAATATTTTGTCATGGCTTCTGATATTCCACGGACTATCATATCACTTCTCCTCCAAAATTAATATGGAAAGAACCGATACGTTCGTCTTATTCCCTGAAAAATACCTATTACATACATTTTACTTTTCCATGACTTGTGCTATAATCGATTAGAAACTCAAAACCGGCGTTCTTCACAGGACACCGCAGACGAATGAAAGAGGGAAAATATTATGAGTTCACAGAATCTTACCCTGCTGACTGATCTCTACGAATTGACCATGATGCAGGGATATTTCGAGACACAGGCAAATGAGACCGTTATCTTTGACATGTTCTTCCGCGAGAACCCGAATAAGGGCGGTTATTCCATCATGGCCGGGCTGGATCAGGTCATAGAATATATTAAAAATCTGAACTTTTCTTATGAAGACGTAGATTATCTGCGCGGGCTGGGGATCTTCAGCGAAGATTTCCTTCATTATCTGAGCGGATTTCACTTCAGCGGGGATATCTATGCGATCCCGGAGGGCAGTGTCATCTTCCCAAGGGAGCCCCTGATCAAGGTCATTGCCCCCATTATGGAAGCACAGCTTGTTGAGACAGCGATCCTGACGATCATCAACCACCAGTGTCTCATTGCTACAAAAGCCTCCCGTGTCGTCCATGCGGCTCAGGGCAACGGAGTCATGGAATTCGGCCTTCGGCGCGCCCAGGGACCGGACGCGGGACTGTACGGGGCAAGAGCCGCCATGATCGGCGGATGCGTCGGCACGTCCAATGTTCTAGCCGGACAGCTCTTCGACGTGCCCGTCCTCGGCACCCACGCGCACAGCTGGATCATGAGCTTTAAAGACGAATACACAGCGTTTAAAGAGTATGCCCGCCTGTATCCGGACGCATGCACCCTTCTGGTGGACACTTACGATACATTGAAATCCGGCGTGCCCAATGCGATCCGCGTGTTCAAGGAGATGCGCGAAGCAGGCATCCATCCCAGGAGCTACGGCATCCGTCTGGATTCCGGCGACCTCGCCTACCTCTCTAAGAAAGCAAGGAAGATGCTGGATGAGGCAGGTTTTACTGATGCTGTCATCGCAGCGTCCAATGACCTGGATGAGTTCCTGATCAATGACCTGAAGATCCAGGGCGCGCAGATCACGTCCTGGGGCGTGGGAACGAATCTGATTACTTCAAAAGACTGTCCCTCTTTCGGCGGTGTCTACAAGCTGGCCGCGATCCGGAACGACCAGGGAGAATTCGTGCCAAAGATCAAGATCTCCGAGAACACAGAGAAGATCACAAACCCGGGCAATAAGACTATCTACCGCATCTACGACAAAGAGACAGGGAAGATGCGCGCGGACCTGATCTGCTTCGTTGGCGAAGAATACGACACTTCAGAGGATCTGCTTCTCTTCGACCCGAACGCCACCTGGAAAAAGACACGGCTTGCCGGGGGCACTTATACCATGAAAGAGATCCTGAAACCGATCTTCATCCGCGGGGAATGCAAATACCAGTCCCCTACTGTAAAAGAGATCGCCGAATATTGTAAACGTGAAAAGGAAACCCTCTGGGATGAGACAAAACGTCTCTTCAATCCCCATAAGGTTTATGTGGATCTGTCAAAGAAACTGTATGACACGAAAACAGATCTTCTTAACAGCGTAAATGTATAGTCTTAAATAGCACGCTGATTTTCAAGAAATTCAATAATATTAAGGAGTATAGATTATTATGAAAATTATTGTACTGGCAGGCGGATTAAGCACGGAGCGCGACGTCTCCCTCGCTTCCGCTGCAGGAATATGCAGAACTCTGCTTGAAAAAGGTCATGACGCATTTCTACTGGATGTTTTTCTCGGGCTGGAAGACGCCCCCGAAAATCTTGAAGACGTATTTACTCTCCCGGGCCATGGCCTGGAGGCCGCGGGTAATATCGGGACAGTGGAGCCGGACCTGGCAGCCGTAAAAGCATCCCGCGCGGATCAGTCAGACTGTTTCTTAGGCCCGAATGTCATCGAGCTCTGCCGGCTGGCTGACATCACATTTCTCGGACTCCACGGAGGGGAAGGCGAGAACGGAAAACTCCAGGCAACCTTTGACCTTCTCGGGATCCGCTATACAGGCCCTGACTCGCTGGGATGCGCGGTCGCGATGGACAAAGGATTTACCAAGCAGGTATTTATCCAGTCCGGCATCGACACTCCTGCCGGAACGTGCCTGCACAAATCCTCTGCTGACCGCTCTGTCGAATCCATGGGACTCTCTTTCCCGGTTGTTGTGAAACCCTGCTCCGGCGGTTCAAGCATCGGAGTTTATATCGTGAACAGCGAATCCGAATACGAGAAAGCGCTCGAGAAATCCTTCCGCTATGAAGATGAAGTCGTAATCGAAGAATATATCAAGGGAAGGGAGTTTGCCTGCGGAGTGATCAACGGCGAAGCGCTGCCGCCCATTGAGATCATACCGAAAACCGGCTTTTTTGACTATGCAAATAAATACCAGGCGGATGCAACGCTGGAGGTGTGTCCCGCAGACATCCCGGAAGAGATCGACCGGCGCATGCGGGATCTGACTGTCCGCGCCTTCCGGGCCTTGAAACTGAACGTTTACAGCCGCGCGGATTTTCTTCTGGATGAGTCCGGCAATCTGTACTGCCTGGAGATGAATACGCTTCCCGGCATGACCGCGGCAAGCCTGCTCCCCAAAGAAGCGAAAGCCGCAGGGATTGAATACGGAGACCTCTGCGAGCTGATTATCAAGAAATCACTGGAGGCAAGATATTTATGAGACATATGTCTTTACAGGAGATTACAGCCGCCTGCGGCGGTACATACCACGGTGACCCGGCGCTTTCTTCCCGGGAAGTCAGCAGCGTGGTCATTGACAGCAGAAAAGCAGAACAAGACAGTCTTTTCATAGCCATCAAAGGCGCCCGCGTGGACGGACATACCTTTATCCCCCAGGTGATGGAAAAAGGCGCGCTCTGCGCTGTATCTGAACAGGATCTTGGAGAAGTGCCCTATGTATATATCCGCGTGGATTCCTGCGCACAGGCATTAAAGGATATCGCGGAGCACTACCGCCGCTCTCTTGACATCAAAGTAGTCGGCATCTCCGGCAGTGTGGGAAAGACCAGCACAAAAGAAATGATCGCTTCTGTGCTCAGCCAGAAATACCACGTTCTCAAGACAGAAGGAAATTTCAACAATGAGATCGGGCTGCCTCTGACTGTATTCCGCCTTCGTGAAGAACACGAGGTCGCTGTCCTGGAGATGGGGATCAGCGGATTCGGTGAAATGACGCGGCTGGCAAAGATCGCGCGCCCGGATATCTGCGTGATCACCAACATCGGCGTGGCTCACCTGGAGAATCTGGGTTCACGGGACGGCATCCTGAAAGCGAAGACCGAGATGTTTGCGTACATGAATCCCCGGGGAACGATCATCCTGAACGGAGACGATGACAAACTCCGGAGCTTTACCCCCGAAAACGGGATCACGCCTGTATACTTCGGTCTGGACGCAGCCTGCCCGTTCCACGCAGAACACATCGAAAACAGGGGGCTGAAAGGAACCGATGCAGAATTTGTCACCCCTGCATCCCGATTTTCTGCGCACATTAATATTCCCGGAGGCCACATGGTGTACAATGCACTTGCCGGAGCTGCCGTCGGGTATGCGCTCGGCATGACAGACCAGGAGATTGCCCGCGGGATCGAAGCAAATGTACCAATCGCCGGACGCAACAATCTTATCGAGACTTCCAGGTACACGCTCATTGACGACTGCTACAACGCAAATCCCGCTTCCATGAAAGCTTCGCTCGACGTACTCGCATGCGCTGACACGAGGACCGCGGCGATTCTTGGAGATATGTTTGAACTGGGTGAGAATTCTGCGAAAATGCACTATGAAGTGGGCGCTCATGCCGCGGACGCCGGAATCAATGTTCTCATCGGCATCGGAGAGCTCTCTGCCGAGACTGTACGGGGAGCGGAAGAAACCGCTGCGGAAAAGGGATTATCCATGGAGATCCGGCACTTTGCGTCAAAGGAAGATTTCTTCAGGGAATCAGAGACTCTGTTAAAAGAGAAAGATACAATCCTGATCAAGGCTTCCCACGGAATGGAATTTACCGAGATCGTAGACCGCCTCAAAGAGCCGGTCAGAACCGAGAATATCTGAGACAAAAATATTTGAGATAAAACAAAAATTGAAAGAACAAAGGATTACAGCTCATGAAATATCAAGTTCTTGTACTGGATCTGGACGGTACACTGACAAATTCTAAAAAAGAGATATCAGCGCCCACAAAACAGGCATTGTTAGAGATCCAGGAAGCGGGAAAGACCGTCGTGCTTGCCAGCGGGCGTCCCATAAACGGTGTTGCCCCTCTTGCAAAAGAGCTCAAAATGGACTGCTTCGGAGGCTATATGCTTTCCTTCAACGGCGCGCGCATAACCAAATGTTCCACAGGGGAGATCATTTATAACCGCACTTTGTCTCCTGAAATCATAAAACCGGTGTATGACTATGTAAAAACATTTCCCGGGCTGGATATTATTTCTTACACTGACACACAGATCCTTTCAGGAATCAAGCCAAACAAGTATGTAGAAATCGAGTCCCGGATCAACAGCATGGAAGTCGTCCCTGTGGAAGACTTTCCGGCGGTCCTCAACTTTCCGGTAAACAAGCTGCTCATCACCGGAGAGCCTGAGATACTGGAGACTTTGATCGCGCCGCTTCAGAAGCAGTATCACGGCCTTCTGAATATTTACCGCTCAGAACCGTTCTTCCTGGAGATCATGCCCCGCAATATTGACAAGGCGCAGTCACTCCAGAAGCTTCTGAACAGCATCGGCCTGACCGCGGACGCAATGATCTGCTGTGGTGACGGATATAATGACCTGTCCATGATCGAATATGCCGGACTTGGCGTTGCAATGGAAAATGCACAGCCCATCATCAAAGAATCTGCTGATTTTATCACCCGATCAAACGATGAGGACGGCATCCTCCATGTCATTAATCTTTTTATGAGAGACTGATCATTCAACATCAGGCTGAATAAATTGTTATAAGAAATGCGGTGTCTGCTCCAGGCAGATATCGCATTTCTCTTTTATACGGAATTTTTCAAAATACTCTTCTTCTTTCGGAATCCATTCATCAACAAAACGGGACAGTATTTCCGGGCCGTTTCTCGCTGATATTCTCTCCTTCTGTGTCCCGGGATCTATATTCATAAACACCCGGATATCATAAATATCTCCAAAATACGTATGACAGCTGTAAGCCCCCTCCACGATGATGAGGGGGCTTTTTACAATATGCACTGTCCCGGCAAGCTCCTGCCTTGCACAGTCATACCGCTGATATTCGAATTTCTCCCTGCCTTCCAGAAGCGGCAGCGCCACTTCCTGCATAAAACGCTCCCGGTCCACATTGCCGCCGGGCTCTTTCAGCCGCTCCATCGTCCGCTGCTCCGGGCGCAGGAAAAAGTCATCCATGTGAATCACACTCGCCGCATATCTGTCTGCAAGCATCTCTGCAATCGTACTCTTCCCGCTCCCGCACCGTCCGTCAACTGCCAGAAGGACAGGATTCTTATCCTTCATTTTCCTTTCAATAAGTCTGTAAAGATCCACTACCTGTTTCACCTGTCTTATTTCACCAGATCCAGAAGCGCGTTTTTCGGCACCGCGCCAATCTGTTTGCCGGAAATCTCGCCATTCTTAAAGGCAATAAATGTAGGAATGCTCATCACGCCAAAACGCTGCGCGATCCCCATCTCCTCATCGATATTGATCTTGCACACCTTGATCCCTGCTTCCTCTCCGGCAATCTCCTCCACGACCGGTCCCATCATCTTGCACGGTCCGCACCAGTCCGCGTAAAAATCCACCAGCACCGGCTGATCCGCCTGCATAACTTCCTGCTCAAAATTTTCACCTGTTAATTTTACTACTGCCATCTCTATGTCCTCCTTAAATTTCTTTTTATTTCTGATAGCTCTATTCTATCACATTCTACTGCTTTGTCAGTGACAAAATCACATTATGCAGTCTCTTTTCCAGCGCCTTTTTTCTAAATCCTTCCGAGTCCGGCAGCGTCCAGCACTTCCACTTTTCCCCGCGTCAGCTTTACCAGGCCGTCGCTCTGAAACTGCCGCATGATGCGGGTCACCACTTCCCTGGCGGTGCCTGCGTCCCTTGCCAGAGCCTCATGGGTAAGGCTCAATACATCTCCTCCCGCTATTGCCCGGTGCTCCAGAAGCGCCCCCGCGATCCTGGAAGCCACATTCGAAAACACAAACTGATTGAACAGCCACATGATATCCGAGAACTTCTCTGATATCATTTCCATTGTATATTCTTTCACCGCGCTGCTCTCATCATACAGCTTCCGGTAAATCTGCTTTGGTATTGTATAGATAACACAGTCCGTCTCCATCTCCATATCCAGCTCCACGTCCATGCCGTTTAACATGCACGCCGCGCTCAGAATGCTCACATCCCCGTCCAGAAGACGGAATAAAGTAATGTCTCCGCCTCCCGGAGAAGTAATAAATACACGTACTCTTCCCGTGTCAATGATCTGTACGCCCGCGCACTCGCCTCCGCCAAAATGAAGCCTTGTTTTCTTCGGGCAGAGATTCTTCACTGTATTTTCCTGTATATTCTGCCTCTGTCTCTCCGTGAGATCCTCCCAGAAAGGAAGGGCTCTTACAAATATCTCTTCCATTCAACTCTCCATACTTCCTGAAACCGCCATCAGATGCCGCGCACTTTTTCGTGCTGAGACAAGTATACCACATCCTGCTGCCAATTACCTTTTTATTTCTTCCCATTTATATTTAGTCTTTTATTATGAAACAATAAGAATTCCGACACAACATTTTCACATTTTTACAATAAACTAATCACTGTTATTGAAGGGAGTATGATACAAATGACAAATGAACAATACTACTCGCTGATCCATCCTTATTCCGACGCTGCCAATCTGATCCTCACACGGCTGGAAATACTGAACCATAAAGTCTATGAGCAGGCGGACGCGCAGCCCATCCACGGGATAACCAGCCGTATCAAGGAAAAGGACAGCATTGAGCATAAACTAAAGAAAAAGCATTCAAGCGGAAGCCCGGACAATGCAAAAGCGCTCTTGCAGGACATTGCAGGTATCAGAGTGATCTGCTTTTTTGAGCGTGATATCCGCAGTCTTACGGAATGTCTGAAAAAGCAGTCCGATCTGATCATTATCAAAGAGAAAGATTACATAAGCCATCCAAAACCCAACGGCTACCGCAGCTATCATCTTATCCTGGGAGTCCCGATCTATTATATGGACGGAATGGAATACTATCCTGTGGAAATTCAATTCCGCACCATTTCCATGGATTTCTGGGCCGCAATGGAGCACAGGATCTGCTACAAAAGCCAGCCATTTAACGAGATGGAGATGAAAAGCGCCTTCCGGCAGTATTCGGAGATATTGGAAAAAATGGAAAAATCCTTTGAAGTGTATAGTGAAAACGGTGAGTAAATCTGGATTTGCCGGGGGGAGACGGCCGAGGGATATAAGATCCGAAAACCGCAGAGGATTATTCTATAACGTATTCGGGGATGGGGATGTGTGGCTCAGCTCCGCTCCAGAATCCGGGAAAGTATAAAGGGAAGAGGTCACGGTTAAAAGCAATTTTCAGAGCAGGCAACTCCGCTTTGCGTCAAACAATCCTGCTCTGAAAATTAACACCGCGCCCCCTTCCCTTAACACTTTCCAACGGATTCCTCCAAGTCGCCGATCCACACATCCCCATCCCCGAAAGGTTTTCGAAAAGACGCTCTGCTGTTTTCTGGATGCATCCAATCGGAAAGTCTCGCCGCAAACGCAGGATTTCA
>DXCD01000065.1 GCA_019116185.1 Candidatus Mediterraneibacter stercorigallinarum | reverse complement strand
AAGGAATGGGATACAGCGTTAATTTCAAAGCGGATGCCTGAGCGCAAGCGAATCGTCCGCTTTGAAATTGTTTTTAGCTGTATCCCATTCCTTTTACGTCTTTCCCAAATCGTGGAGCCGGAACCCGAGCCGCATCCCCGCCCGCCACGAATACGTCTTAAAATATACTACGGTTTTCGGACGTTTCATTTACCGGATGTCTCCCCCCACAAATCCAGATTTCATCAGCATTGGGAGGTATTTCTCGTACTCTGCCCCTTCATTCCTGGGCACGCCGTCCCGCACGGAATCGCGGATCGCCAGAGCGATCATTTCTCCTGCCAGCTTCACATCTTCTGCAAGGTCATCTCCCCGCGCCTTCCCTCCGGCGATCACGGAAGCGAACAAGTCTCCTGTTCCTGAATAGCCCTGCCCGATAAAAGGATGTGCATAGAATTGTGTCCGGTCTTTTGTGACGGCAAGATTTCCCATCATTTCCCTGCCGTCAGAGCTGTCCGTAAAACGGATTCCTGTGATAACAACTTCCTTTGGTCCGTCCTGCATCACGCTTCGGGCAAGTTTTTCTGCTATATTCACAATCTGTTTTTGATCCCGGGCTGTTCCGGCGAGCTTGTCTGCATCTGCCCCTTCTGTTCCTGCTGTTTTTGCAATTTTGCCTGGATCTGTATCTGTCAGAAGGCACAATTCCGTCAGATTCGGAGTGATGATATCTGCCCGTTTTGCCAGCCGTTTCATCTCTTTCTGAAACTCTGAAGAGAAAATTGCGAACCGCTCCCCGTTATCACCCATAATCGGGTCGACCAGGAGAAATGTATCCTCTCTGTGAAATGTATCCAGAAACTCAACAGCCCGGTCGATCTGGCGGCAGCCTGACATAAAGCCCATATAAATCCCATCAAACCTGACGTTCATTTTTTCCCATTCTTTCTGAATCTCCGCCATCTTATCCGTATAGTCGTCATAGAAATAGCTCGGATATCCCGTCTGCGCGCTCAGAACAGCTGTCGGCAGGGGGCAGGGCTGCACACCCATGGCAGCGGTCACAGAGACTGCCGCTGTAAGAGAACACCTCCCGAAACCGGACAAATCATTTATTACTGCGATCTTCTTTGTCATAACTCTTCTCCTGTCATCATTCATTACAATTTGTCAATCCTCATCCTTCCCATTTCCAAGGAATTTCCCCCGGAAAATAAAATATTCTGAAAACATTAGGCAAAGGGGCCTGACCCCTTTCGCCGCTGTTTTCAGAATATTCTAAATCGTCATCTTGTGAATCGGTTTCAATACCGCCGCGGAATGCCGCCCCATATTGATCACGATCTCGCCGTTTTCCACGATGTACTCGTCATATGCAGTCGTATATCCATCCTCATAGGTATATACCAGCCGTTTCATCCTGCCTTCTTTCGGCACGCCGGACAGCCAGACCGGAACTGTTACTTCTTTTAATTCCTTGCTGTTGTTAAGGACAACAATGATCTGCTCCCTGCCCTGGAATCTCGCATAGGCAAGAATATTATGATCTGCAAAAAGGAGCTTGATCGAGCCTTTTCTCAGCGGCTTTTCTGCTTTATGGATTCTTATCATCTCTTTGTGGAATTCGAGCAGTTCTTTGTCTTCATTTCCCCATGGAAATGTACGCCTGTTATCAGGATCTGTGAATCCGCACAAACCAGCCTCATCCCCATAATAGATCGTAGGCGCCCCTACCCATGTCATCTGCACAACCACAGCTTCCCTCATAACCGCATGGTTTACGCCTTCCTCCGCGGCTTTCGAGCCCACATTCTCCACGCGCCCCACAATGTGGTTCGTGCGTGTAAGAAATCTGGAATGATCGTGGTTGGACAGCTCATTCATCGCTACCTGAAGAGACGGAGTGAGCATGCTTGCCATAAAATGCCGCATGGCCCCAATGAAATTGTCCGGATTGCCCCACAGGTCCAGCCGCCGCTCGTCGCTGTGCTTCTCCATACCGGTGAGGAACCAGGTCAGCGGCTCCATAAACGCGTCGTAGTTCATGACGCTGTCCCACTCGTCGCCCTGAAGCCACTCGATGGGATCGCCGTAATGCTCTGCCAGTATCAGCGCCTCAGGGTTTGCCGATTTCACTTCCTTACGGAAACGTTTCCAGAACATATGGTTATACTCATTGCTGCACCCTAAATCAGCGGCCACATCAAGGCGCCAGCCGTCAACATTGTACGGCGGAGAAACCCATTTCTTTCCAACGTCCATTATATATTGCTCAAGTTCCGGTGAATCCTCATACAAAAGTTTAGGAAGCGTATCATGCCCCCACCAACCGTCATAGCTTCCGTTGTAAGGCCACGCTTCGTCCCGGTTGTCAGAGAAATGGAAAAAGTCTCTGTACGGGCTGTCCGCGCTCACATATGCCCCCTTCGGATACTCCGGCTGCTGCTCATAGATCCGCTCGCGGTCCATCCACTTATTAAAAGAACCACAGTGGTTGAACACTCCGTCCAGGATGACCCGCATCCCCCGCTTATGTATCTCTTCCACCAGGCGTATAAACAGCTCATTGCTGGCTTCCAGATTCCGTATATCTCCGGTCCGTTTCTGGTACTTTGTGGCACGGACATTATCCTGAGCGCCCTCGGGGAGCGCCTCGCCGCCGTCCGCAACGATCTTCCCGTAATGAGGGTCAATATAATCATAGTCCTGAATATCATATTTATGATTGGACGGAGACACAAAGAGCGGGTTAAAGTAGATCACCTCTACCCCCAGATCCTGAAGATAATCCAGCTTATCCATAACTCCCTGGAGATCGCCCCCGTAGAAATTATGGATATCCCTCGCAGCGGGCATCTGGTTCCAGTCCCGGATCCTGGCGCTGGGCTCTCCGATATAGATGTATTCTCTGTCCTCCACGTCATTAGAAGGATCCCCATTGCAGAACCGGTCCACAAAAATCTGGTACATGACCGCGCCTTTTGCCCAATCAGGCGTGGAGAAACCCGGCACTATGGTAAATGCATAGTAATCTTCCCTGTGGTCCGATACGCCATACCGGTTAAAATACCAGATCTGCTCGCCCTTTTTTATCTCAAATGAGTAGCGGAAAGGCTCTGTTCCCAGCTGCCATTCAATCTCGTACAGGTCAAATTCATCCCCAGAACGCACCTTCCACATTGCGTGGCTGTATTCCCCGGTAAGAAGGCGCACCTCTTCCACATCATTATGTGCCGTGCGGAAACGCAGGAACACCTTTTCATTTTCCGCGGGTTCGGCCGGGCTGACATAGTCCTGTGTCCCGTCACAGAACAGCGCGTCTCTGTTCATAGTTTAAGCCCCCCTTATGTCTCGCTGCTCTCATCAAATAATGCTTCAAACTCACTCCTTGTTATCTTTTCTTTTTCTAACAGGAGCTTGGCACATGCCTCCAGAACGTCATGATGTTCCTGGATGATCCTGCGCGCTCTTGCATAACACTCATCGATGATCCGTTTTACTTCTTCATCGATCGTTCCGGCTACCTTCTCGCCATATCCGCGGGATGTGTGCCCGAAATCTCTTCCGATGAATACTTCGTCGCTGTCATTGTCATAATTGATCAGTCCGAGGCGCTCGGACATACCGAACTTGGTGATCATTGATTTTGCGATCGCCGTCGCCTGCTTGATATCCTGTGAAGCGCCTGTGGTGATATCATCGAAAATTTCCTCTTCCGCCACACGTCCGCCCAGCGCCACGGTGATCTCCTGGAGCATGTGTCCCTTTGTATTGAACATATCATCCTTCTCGGGCAGGGGCATTGTATATCCTCCCGCTCCGCCTGTCGGAATGATAGATACGCTGTACACCGGTCCCACGTCAGGAAGCGCATGGAAAAGGATCGCGTGTCCCGCCTCATGATATGCGGTGATCCGCCGTTCTTTATCAGAGACAATCCGGCTCTTCTTCTCCGGACCGATTCCCACCTTGACAAAAGCATGGCGGATATCCTGCTGCTGAATAAACACCCGGTTCGCCTTTGCTGCCAGGATCGCGGCTTCATTTAACAGATTCTCAAGATCCGCTCCGGTAAACCCGGCCGTTGTCTGCGCGATCTGACGCAGATCCACGTCGTCGCCCAGCGGCTTATTCTTTGCATGCACCTTCAGGATCTCTTCTCTTCCGCCCACATCCGGACGTCCCACGATAACATTTCTGTCAAAGCGTCCCGGACGCAGGATCGCGGGATCAAGAATATCCTTGCGGTTCGTCGCCGCCATGACGATGATGCCTTCATTTACTCCAAATCCATCCATCTCTACAAGAAGCTGGTTCAATGTCTGCTCCCTCTCGTCATGACCGCCGCCAAGACCGCTTCCGCGCCTTCTCGCCACCGCGTCGATCTCATCGATAAACACGATGCACGGGGCATTTTTCTTTGCGTCCTGGAACAGATCGCGCACGCGGGACGCGCCCACGCCCACGAACATTTCTACAAAGTCAGAGCCCGAAATACTGAAGAACGGCACCCCGGCTTCGCCTGCCACTGCCTTGGCCAGCAGTGTCTTCCCGGTTCCCGGAGGTCCCTCCAGGAGGACCCCCTTCGGGATTCTGGCCCCAAGCTGCACATATTTCTTAGGAGCTTTCAGGAAGTCCACAATCTCCTCCAGCTCTTCTTTCTCTTCTTTCAGCCCTGCCACATCTGCAAATGTCACCTTGATCTCATCCTGGCCTGTCATTCTTGCGCGGCTCTTACCAAAGTTCATTGCCTTTGCATTCGTCCCGCCGTTCTGACGGTTCAGCAGATAAAAAATAAGGAAGACTCCTGCCAAAGTTACCAGCAGCGGGAGGAAAACAGTTGTGAGTACCGAATCCTCAGGTATTGCGGACATCTTGTAGTCCACATCGTGTTCGTCCAACAGGTCTTTTACCTCTTCCACATCGGAGACATTGACTGTCTTTGCCTCATTTTCATTTTTCAGCATGAAGGATACCGTGCCGGTGGGCACAGCGCTGTTCAGGTCAATATATACATCTGTCACATTATCCTCTTCCACCTGGGCGGAAAACTCTGTATACGTCATCTCCTGCCGGTGCATCTGCATCCTGCCCGCCATCCAGAGGACTGCGGCCACGATTACGATAAACATCAGAAGCGTAGTTACATTAACGCTCCTGTATTTTCTGTTATTATCCAAAATTTATGCTCCTTCCTATTCCACGCCTTCCACTACTCCGATATAAGGAAGGTTTCTATATTTCTGGGCGTAGTCAAGCCCGTACCCGACTACAAATTCATCCGGGATTTCAAATCCGCAGTAGTCTACTTTCACATCCTTCACCCTGCGTTCCGGTTTGTCCAGAAGTGTGCACAGCTGCATGCTGGCGGGATTTCTCTTCTTGAGGACATCCATGAGGTAATACAGTGTATTCCCTGAATCAATGATATCCTCAACAATCAGGACCTCTTTATTCTCGATCGATTCGTCCAGGTCCTTCGCGATACGCACAACGCCGCTGGAGGCCGTTCCGTCTCCGTAGCTCCCTACACACATAAAATCCATGGATACCGGCACTGTAATCCGCTTCGCCAATTCACACATAAAGAACACTCCGCCCTTTAATACACAGATCAGATGGATCTGCTTTCCCGCATAATCTGCGCTGATCTTCTCACCCAGTTCCCTGATCCTTTCATCAACTTTTTCCTCTGGGATCAGTACCCTGATCGTCTCTGCCATTTTCTTTCTCCTCCATTATCTTTATCTCAAGAATCTTTTTTGTCCTGCTGGTGACATAGTATGCCCGGCTCATTCTGTGCCCCGGAATCCACATGATGTGCTGCCCGTCGGCAATGAGAAGCATACGCGGTCTTGCTTCCCGCGGGATCTTTTGATTGATAAAAAAAGCTTTCAGCTTCTGCCGGCTCCCTTTCTCATCAATAATGAGATAGTCGCCGCTCTGCCTCGTCCTCGCAGAAAGACTGCATTTTATTATATCATAATCAAACCATTTCGTGTAGCTTTTTTGAGGGATCGCCTCTGCTTCTGAAACGCCCGTGTTTTCTATGATCCGGCAGGCGATACTCCAGCCTGCGCCGAAGTTTCCCGCCCTGTCCGGGAGCTCCACCCTGCCCGGAATCTGCAGTGGGATCTCAAAGTCACCCCCGCGCTCTCCGGTCTTGCCGCCCCCGGCATCCGCGCTGTATTGCCGTACCGTCACTCCGGCATACGTCCGCTCCGCTTTTATGTCTCCCGGCAGGTCAAGCGTCCTGCCGGCCTGTCTCCCGAACAACTCTGCCAGGGCTGCTATATGGACCGCGCCGATATCCCGTTCCTGTCCCCTGACATACGCAAGACAGCGATGAAGGAGCTGCTTCTGTACAGCCGGCATCTCCTCTTCAAAATGCGGCCGGCTGATCTCAAGCACGCAGTCTTCTGCCGTCTCCCTGACATCCACGCATTTCTCCCACGCCCGGTCAACGCCCTGCTCCAGGTAATCCCAGACCTCCTGCGCCTGGCGGGACAACTCATCCAGATGCCGCGCGGTCCCCGGATTGACCTGTTCTTCAAGAGACGGCAGGATATTGTGCCGGATCCTGTTCCTTGTATAGTTGTCCTCGCTGTTTGTCATATCCTCACACCAGGAGATCCCCTTCGCCTTAAGATACCCTTCGGTCTGTTCCCGGGTAAGTGCCAGAAGCGGCCGGATCCATTTTCCTGCCGCGGGCTGAATGCCCCTCAGCCCCTTCAGGCCTGTCCCCCGCGCCATGTTCCATAGTATGGTCTCCGCGTTATCATCCTTGTGATGCGCGGTAGCGATCCTGGTTCCCCCGTCTTCACGGCACATCGCCTCGAACGCCTCCCGCCGCACCATGCGCCCCGCCTCCTCAGGAGATTGTTTCCGCTTTCTGGCAATTAATTCCACATCTTCATGGAAAAAACGGCAGGGCACTCCAAGCTCCTGACACAGCTTTCTGACATATGCCTCGTCCGCATCCGCGTCCGCACCCCTGATCCCATGATTCACATGGCACGCTTTGATCTGGAAACCGATCTTCTCACGCAGGGCGCAGAGCACAAAAAGCAGGCATACCGAGTCCGCTCCGCCCGATACACCTGCGATCACCACGTCACCCTTCCCGATCATGCCGTGTTTCCTGATAAACCGTTCTACTTCTCTCTCTTCGTTTCTCATCATATGTAAACTATAACCAATTAATTTCCAAAAGTAAAGAGCCCCTCTCCGCATCTCACAAATGCCGTCCGGGACTGCTGTTTTCTATGCGTCCCATATTCCCACTGCCAGCACGGTCATATCATCTGCCGGCTCTTTTCCTGTCCATGCCAGCACCTGTTCCAGTATATGATGCGCCATTTCTTTCGGATTGGCAATGGCGCTTCCCTGTATGATCGTCTCCAGCAGGACATCCTGCTCCCCTACCGGGAGCGCGTCCAGCACGCCGTCCGTCACCATGATCACAAAATCCCCGTCCTCAAGCTTCCGCTTCACAGAGTCAATCTCAATATGGTTCATGACGCCAATGGGGAGGCTGGTTGAGCTCAAATGCTCCACACTGTCCTTCTTCTTTATAAATGTTGAAGACGCGCCTGCTTTAATAATCTCGCACTCTCCCGTGTACAGATCGAACACTGTCATGTCCACCGTGGAATAATGGATCTCCTCCCGTCCCATGACAAGCGTTGTATTAATCATCTGAATCGCGGTCTTCTCAGGAAAGCCTGCTGCCAGCAGTTCTTCCAGCAGCTCAATAACCAGCGTGCTTTCCCGGCACGCATCCTCCCCGGATCCCATGCCGTCCGAGAGCACCACGCCCTGTCTGCCGCCGGGCATGTCCATCATGGTAAAATTATCTCCCGAAATATTGGAACAGCCTTTCCCGATGCGCGCGGTCCCCTGCATTGTATAAAAGGCCGGTCCCTCCCTGCACACGATGGTCATGTACTTTGCCCCCAGCATCTGGGCGCTGTCCCCCGGAAGCACGAATCTCCTTCCCGCGGCTTCGGACACGGCGCGCGCCACCTCTTTTACCGTGGTCTTCTGCTTTTTCATACTCCGCGCAGTGACATGGATCTCATACTTGCCTTCCCCGTTCATAAAAAAATGTGTATACAGTACACGGACATCTTTTTTCTTCAGAGCGGCAGCGATTTTCTTCTCCAGACGTTCGTCTGTAAAAATGCTGTTTTCCAGTTCTTTTGCCGTATGCTGCATCATATCTGCAAAAGTATCCAGCTGGATGGCGCAGCTCTCCCGGCTCCTCGCCATCCGGTTCACCCATATGATATTCTGCCTTGCGCCATGAAATCCTTCCAGCATCTCTCTGAGGAATCTGGGCGCCATAATGCATCTCTGCATAAGCTTCCGCTTTATCTCAGTATTCAGTTCGTTCCCATACTTGTCCACAGCAGAGAGCACGTCATACCCCATCTGATAAGTATGCACGAAATTTTCACCCCAGCACCAGCTGCATTTCTCACACTTCGCGCACACTCTTTCCCGGACTCTCGAGAATATCTCCTCTATTTCCTCCGAAGAAAATGCCTGCCGTTTCTCTTCCAGTCCCAGGAATGTATGGGAGATCTGCCGCAGCGAATGTGCAAATTTCTCTATCTGTTCTACATACGGGCTGCCGTGCAGCGCCTGTCCCTCATTCATACTATTATCGCCCTTTCTGTGCCAGATGCAGCGGTATTCCGCTGACATAAACAAAGACCCCGGGGAATCTCTCCCGGAGTCTTCATTCGTAATTCACTGTCTTTAATTTTGATCCTGCTGCTTACTCCGCCGGCTTAAATACGATCTCGTTCGGATCGACAAGCCCCAGCTTCTCTTCTGCGGTCTCCTTGATATAATCGTCTGTCTTGACGTACTCTTCAAATTCTTCTACTTCTTTTGCGCGCTGCTCTTCTTCTTTGATCTGCCTCTCAAGTTCCTCTTCCTGCGCCTTATATTGTGCATTTTTGGCATGCAGTCTTATTGAACTGACTGCCAGCACTCCCGAAAGGGCTACAAGAATCATGCAGATCAGAAGCACGCTCCTCTTATGCTGCCTGAGCCTGGCGTTCTTCTTCCTGTCTTTCTCCCTGACTGCTGACTGCTGTTTCGTCTTCATACTTACTCACCCTGCTTATCAATCTGTATTTTTTACTCCCCGTTATTAAACAATATTCTATCTGCTTTTTTCTAATTTTTCAAGGCTTTTCTTCCTTCCTGAAAAGATTTTCTCTACTTTTAAAAAGAGTGCCGCAGCAGCGCGCAGGAAAAGATACCCTGCCCCCGCTCCCACGCCAAGACCCAGCAGAAAAAACCACCGGATGCTTCCGAATGTCGCCTCATACATCCTGCTGAAAATATAACCGCTGGCTCCGGTCCAGAAAAGAAGATCTTCCACCCCCACAGTGCGAAAATTATGGGGGACCAGTTTCCTGAAACACCGCAGAAGTTCATAGCCAAACATTACAGTCATGCCCGACAGACCGGCATAGAGAAAGACGCATGCCTCTGTTCCGATTCCAAGTATCATAACCGCCTACTTAAACAGCTTTGACAGAAAGCTTTCATTCGGCTTTCCTGCCTGTGAGATATTAGAATACGCGATACTGTCGATGCTTCCCGAGAGATCCACCTCTCCCTTTTCCACGCTCAGCCTGTTCACATGCAGATCTGTCCCCTTTACCATCAGCATTCCCTGCTCGGTCTCCAGCAGGATCTCATTCAGGTCAAAAGATAGGACATCGAGCACCCCTGTCACCATGGCTGTCTTCCTGTTGCTGACTACAAGTTTATGTACCTTTGCGATACGCTGTTCTTCCATCCGCACTCCCTCCCACTCTGCTTTTAAATATATGAGAGGTTGTTTCTATTTATTCCTAAAGATATTTAAACAAATCCTTTGCGTCCTCTTTTTTCGTTGTCTCCTGGACAGCCAGCACTTCCACCTTCACGGTCTTCGTGCCGAAACCGATCTCGATCACATCACCGGGCTTGACCTGTACCGATGCTTTTGCCGGCCTGTCATTGACCATGACGCGCCCCGCGTCACACGCCTCATTCGCCACGGTCCGTCTCTTGATCAGACGGGACACCTTCAGAAATTTATCCAAACGCATTTCCTTGTCCTCCTTCCGAGGTCCGAGCCTCTTTTATCCTGTATATCACAAAAAGCACCTGCGACGCTAATCTGCATCGCAAGTGCCTGTCCATTCTTTTATCTTAAATGTAAGACGCAATTAGTTGATAGCATCCTTTAATGCTTTTCCTGCTTTGAACTTCGGAGCCTTGCAGGCTGCGATCTTCATTGTCTTTCCTGTCTGCGGGTTTCTTCCCTCTCTTGCGGCTCTCTTGCTTACTTCAAATGTTCCAAAGCCTACAAGCTGAACTTTATCGTCATTCTTAAGCTGCTCTGTTACGACGTCGACAAAAGCCTTTAACGCTTTCTCAGAATCTTTCTTAGAAATTTCTGCCTTTTCTGCAATTGCTGCGATAAGTTCTGTTTTGTTCATAGGTAAATCCTCCTCTTTATTGTACCTGCATACAATTTTATTCTGATTTTCAAAGGGGAATACGCCCGGTCGACCGCAATATTCCGCCTTTATGTACTGTTATAACGGTTTCATCGGGCTTTGTCAAGATTTTTCGTCGTTTTTTACAGCTCCTGCGCCGTTCAGCCTCCTTATTCCATCACAGGTTTCAACGCCTCTGCGAGTTTGTCTTTCTCGGCCTGTGCCTCTGCGAGGTCTTTGCCCAGCGTTGTGTAGTAGATTTTGATCTTCGGCTCTGTTCCTGAAGGACGGATGATAACAGTCGCGTTATTTTCCAGCTTGTAGATCAGCACATTCGCCACCGGGAGACCGGTCTCCTCCGGCTTCTGGTAATCTGCCACTGACGTTACTTTGTATCCTGCGACCTCAGTGAGCGGTTCGCTGCGAAGCTTCTGCATGATGCCTGCCATCTTGTCCATGCCGCTCAGGCCCGGGAACTCAAAGCTGTCCACCTTATTAAGATAACGCCCATACTGCGCGTAGATCTCTTCCATTCTCTGCTTCAAGGAGCTTCCGATACTCCTGTAATATGCCGCCATCTCGCAGATCAGCATGGAACCGATCACCGCGTCCTTGTCACGCACATACGGTCCTGCGAGATATCCGTAGCTCTCCTCGAATCCGAAGATAAAGCGGTCTACTTCGCCTGCCTCCTCCAGCTGTGCGATCTGGTCGCCAATCCACTTGAACCCTGTCAGGACGCTGCGAAGCTCTACTCCATAGTGTTCTGCCACCGCGTCAGCGAGAGGCGTGGACACAATCGACTTCACTGCTACCGGATTCTCCGGCATTGTTCCTTTCTCGATACGTCCTGCGCAGATATAGTCAAGGAGCAGCACACCCACTTCATTTCCGCTTACCAGCTCATAAGAACCATCCGGGCATTTCATCGCGATTCCCACGCGGTCTGCATCCGGGTCTGTCGCCAGCATCAGGTCCGCGCCAGTCTCTTTCGCCAGGTTCAGCCCCTGCTCCAGCGCCTCGAAGATCTCCGGATTCGGATAACTGCATGTGGTAAAATAGCCGTTCGGATATTCCTGGTCCGGGACAATCGTGATATCTGTCACCCCGATATCCTTTAAAATCTGAGTGACCGGAACCAGTCCTGCACCATTGAGCGGGCTGTACACCAGTTTCAGCCCTGCGGTCCTGCACAGACCCGGACGCACCTGGCGGGACTCGATCTCATCATAGAGAGCGCGCTTGCAGTCATCGCCCACAAAACGGATCAGACCATCCTCCACGCCCTGTGCAAAAGACATATATTCCGCGCCTGTCAGCACATCTGTCTTCTGGATCTCGTCATATACAATCGCCGCCGCGTCGTCTGTCATCTGGCATCCGTCCGGCCCGTACGCTTTATAGCCATTATATTTTGCAGGATTATGGGAAGCGGTCACCATTATTCCGGCATTACAGTTGTAATAGCGTGTTGCAAAGGAAAGTGCCGGTACAGGCATCAGAGCGTCATAAATTCTCACTTTGATCCCATTGGCCGCCAGCACGCCTGCCGCTGTCTTTGCAAATACATCGCTCTTCAGACGGCTGTCATAGCTGATCGCCACGGTCTGTGTGCCGCCCTGTGTCTTTACCCAGTTTGCAAGTCCCTGTGTCGCCTGGCGCACTACATAGATATTCATGCGGTTCGTCCCTGCGCCGAGCACGCCGCGCAGTCCTGCGGTCCCGAACTTCAGTGAGACTGCAAATCGTTCTTTGATCTCTTCGTCTTTTCCTTCGATCCTTGCCAGTTCCGGTTTCAGATCTGCGTCTTCCAGATCCGCTGCCATCCAACGCTTATACTCTTCCTGATACATTTTTACCACTCCTACTGTCTTTTTATTGATTTTTTTGTACAAAATCACAAATAAATCCAGTTCTAATATACCATGTTTCTGCCCGGACGGCAACAAAACTCTTCTATATCTTTAAAGAAAATACTTCCTCCAGGAAATGATTCTTCTCTTCTGACTGGCGGACTGCTACCTTAAGTTTTTCTACGCATTTTTCCGGAATCCATGCTTTATTGGAATGATAATAACACCCGGCTGTTTTCCAGAATTTTTCAGGATATGCGAGAGAAAGCCCGAGATATTCTCTCTCCTCTTCTGACAGCGGCCGTTTCTCTTCATATGCTTCCAGAATTTTTTGTCCTGTTTTTTGTTTCCAACGATGCTTTTCCATTGCTTTTCTGATAAAATAATACAGGTCATGCATCTGGATATCTGTTCTTATATGCTCAAATCCCGTCACCGCCATCCCGTCTTTTAACACAATCAGATTGTGATAATTATAATCGCCATGGGTCATGCATCTTTGGGCAACACTATGCTGATACAGATTCATGCACCTGGAACTCTGCATTTTCTGCAATACCGTTTCCGCCATGCCGTACATTTTCTCAAAGTTCTCCAGGTAAAGATACTCAAACTCGTTCTTCGCCACCCGCCCGCGGATGAAGGAGCGCACCTTTTTCATTTCTCTATTGTGACGCATAATCTCATCCACAGGATTCCTGCCTGCCGGAAGCCCCTCCGGCGATGTGCCGGCGCGCCATTCTGACGACACATCGTCAAGTTCCCTGTGCAGCAGCGCAAGCCGCTCCGCCGCCCGCAGCACCTCACTCTCCTGACGGATGTCGCACTCCCGCCCCGAGTACCATTTTTTCAGCATATACACCGTGCCTTCTCTTGACATTGCAAGCAGGTCTCCGCTCTTAGTAAATACCGGTGTGTCCGCCTTTACATTGCCTCTCTTTTCAATGCGGCTGAGCACCTCATATAACAAGAGGGCGCGCCGCCCGGATATCCTTGTCTCTTTCAGCAGCATCGTCCCTTCATTCGTATCGCAAAAAAACGCACCCCTTATCCTTCGGGTGCCTCTCACTTCTATATTATACTGTTCCAATACTTCCAGTTCGTATTCTTCTCTCATAGCCGCCCCCTGTCAGACTCTCTTTGATCATGCCAGCCAGCCTTGCGCCATGCCTCCGGATTCTGATCCGGCGGGCATGGCACGCCTGAACTGTTATTCTAATCTATGAGAGGGACGGCCCGAGTATGATTACAGACCGAGTTTTTCTTTTACATAACCGCAGAGTATTTCTTTTTTATTTCTCGTCGGATCATCAATCACATACTCCAGAAGTTCACTCAGCATGCTCCCCAGTTCTCTCCCCGGCTGCATGCCCAGCTCCATGAGATCTTTTCCGCTGACAGCGAGCTGCCGGAGCGTGACACACTCTTCATTTAAGAGCGCCTGCTGGTAGAGCTGCCGCATGGCCACAATGTTCTCGATCTTTTCCCGGCGCTTGTATGCGCTCTGCGCCTTGGCATCCGCCATGCGCACCGCAAGATAATACGGGAAAAGCTCTACCCCGATCCGGTTCATGGCGCGCCGGACATTCGTCGGAGTCGCCTCCACGCGGTAATCATGGTAGCACACAAGACGGGCCACCTTTTTCACAGTGTCATTATCAAATTTAAGCCTGCGCATAACCTTCCTTGCAATTTCCTCGCTCACAAGCGCGTGCCCCTTAAAATGATCCCTTCCGTTCTCGTCCGTTGTCCTCATCGCAGGTTTCCCCATATCGTGGAACAGCATGGTGAGGCGCAGGATCTTGTCCCGTTTCACGTTCTTCAGGGCTTGCAGCGTATGCTGAGCCACATCATATTTGTGATGCGGTGTATTCTGCTCTACCCCGGCCATGTCATCCCATTCCGGCAGGATGACCTTAGTGATCCCCAGTTCATATGCATCCTGGATCCGCTCCGGATGAGGAGACACGAGAAGCTTAACAAGCTCTGTCTGTATCCGTTCTGCACTGATCTTTTCCAGAGTGGGCGCAAGCTCCCTGACAGCCTGCGCGGTCTCCGTCTCAATAGGGAAGTTCAGCTGCGCGGAAAAGCGCACCGCCCGCAGAATCCTCAGCGCATCCTCGGAGAACCGCTCCCTGGGATCTCCCACGCAGCGGATGAGATGATGATTTAAATCTTTCATCCCGCCAAACACATCCACCAGACGCACTTCTTCATTATAAGCCATTGCATTGATCGTAAAATCCCGGCGCCGGAGGTCTTCTTCCAGCCTGCTGGTAAAGCGGACCTCTTTCGGGTGTCTGCCATCCTCGTACGCGCCGTCGATCCGGTAAGTCGTCACTTCATAGGAATCTTTACCGAGCAAAACAGTGACCGTCCCGTGTTCGATCCCCGTATCCACTGTCCTGCGGAAAAGCTTCTTGATCTCCTCCGGATGCGCCGACGTGGTGATGTCCCAGTCTTCCGGGCGCCTCGCCAGTATGGAATCCCTCACGCATCCGCCCACGGCATAGGCTTCGTATCCGTGAAGCTGGAGATTATTTATAATCATCATTACTTTCCTTGGCAATGCTATCTTCATGAGTAAACTACCCTCTTTACTATCTCTTCTTCTCTTTTATGGCAGGTAAATATTATAACCTGTTTTCCCTGTCCGCTCAACCATTTTAACGCCGCCTCCAGCCTTTTGTCATCATAAAATGCAAAAACATCATCCAGAATGACCGGCATCGGCTCCTCAAGCAGCACATCTGCTGCCGCCAGACGCACTGCCATGTAGATCTGCTCGATGGTTCCCCGGCTTAACCGCTCCGCCGGAATGCTCCTTACGCCATCCCATACAGACAGATGCCTGTCCGCGTCTATTCTAAGCAGCTGATAAGCGCCGCCCGTGATATCCGCAAAGATCTCCGATGCCCTCCGGTTCATAAGCCGCGCTGTCTGATCTCCCATCTCCCGCGCCGCCTTCTTGAGCGTCTCCTCCGCCAGGATAAGCGCTTTCTGCTTTCGCAGCAGCATTTTCCGGGTCTCGCTGATCTCATAATCTTCACTCTGTTCCTTCAGATTACCGCAGCGGATCTCCTTTTCTTTCCACACAGACCGGATGTGGTCCAGCTCTCCCTGAAGGCGTCTCTGCGCGTCCCGGGCCGCTCCCTGCCCATCCTGCCCCTGCACGCCGGGCCGCTCCTGCATGCTGTTCCATTCCTGTTTGCTGCTCCGTTCCTGCACGCCGGGCCGCTCCCGGCGTCTCTCCCGGACATGCAGAACGATTCCGGCCAGCAGAAGCACAATTCCCGCCACGCTGATGACTGCCGCAATCACGGCAAAGGGCGTGGATGAGACAGGCTGACCGGTCCTGCTGAGGAAGAAGCTCCACAGAAAGCCCGCGGCTCCTGCCAATCCCCCGACAATTCCCATGCGGATAAGGCCTTTGCCGCTGACAGCGCTTTCTTCCTCCGGCTGATCTTCTCCCCGGTAACTCACCCGCCACTCTTCATCTGCGTATTCCTTCCCGGACGCAGAGTCTTCCCGGCTCCTCAGCTCTTCCAGCTGCATCTGCTTTTCATCATATTCACTCTGCAGCGCCTGCATATCCCGCTCCAGGTACATGCACTCTGACCGCAGCTTCTCCCGCTCTGTTTCCTGCTTTGCTTCCTCTTCCCGGATCGCCTTTTCCGTATTGCGCTGCTTCTCTCTCAGGCTCTGCATTGCGGACGCGATATCAATCTCTCCGCTTCCGCTCTCAAAATAGTTTGCCGCGCGGTTCTCAAGCGTCTCATAGAGTTCCTGCCCGGGCTCTGCCTGAAGCTGCCCCACGGATACAGTACTGTCAAAAAGTCCCTGTGACATGCCGCCCAGCAGCATATCCAGATCCCCCTGCTCCACTGACAGCTCTTCCCCGTCATCTTCGCAGACAAGAGAAACGCTCCGGACCGCCCGTGCGAAATTCCTCTCCAGCCGGAAATTCCTTCCCCCGCAGGAAAAGCGCATGGCGCCGGCATAATAGCCCGGATTTTCCCATGGCTCATAACGGCTGAACACATCCTTCGCGGCGGCACGTCCGCGCCCCCGCTCCAGCCCGAAAAGCATGGCGCGGATAAAGGCGTGGATCGTAGATTTCCCGAATTCATTTTCCCCGCTGATGACCTGGATTCCATCCTTCAGATAAATATACTGTTCCTTAAATTTCCCAAAATTTTTGATATAAAGCTCTGTTATGACCATATCAGATCCCTCTTTTATCTATCTGCGTTATCAGCGGCTTCCGAGAATCGCGTCCACGCCCTCGCACAGCGCCTCATACTCGACACTGCCTTCCGCACATCCGTCAAAACATCTGATGTACTGCCCCAAAAGATTATCCCTGTTATCCTCATAAAGCCTGCGCATATCATATGCCGGAGAAGTCTCGTCAATCACTTCCAAAATGTTCCCAACATCTGCAATCCGCTTTGTATTAAAGCTGATATCCGCATCTCTTTTTCCTTTTAAAGTTATTTTGTAAATATTTTCATTTCCATTTTCACTGATTATTTTCCTTGTTTTTTCTCTAATACTGGTTTCTGTGTCTGTTCTGTCCACAGCCAGATCCAGATGGATGTACTCCCGGCATGCGCAGGGAATCCACTGAGTCCTCACTCCCTGTGGCGTGATCTCTCCCCGGATATAGCCGTGAGGGCCAGTATCATTTCTGTCCACAGGCTCCAATGCTCCCGCATAAATGATTCGGTTCTTCTCTACTGCCTGAGGCTTATGGATATGCCCGAGAGCAATATAGTCAAATCCTGCCGCTGACAGCTTCCTTATATCCATCGGGATATGCTTTTCGTCCCCTCCGTGCGCCACCAGGATCTCGACCGGCTCCACTCCGCCTGCGGCAAGGCGGTCATAAAGAGGCTCTCTGATCTCTCTGCGGTGATAACTCAAGCCGTACACAGCTGTGCGAAGCTCCGGGAGATCTATATATTCTGCAGTCTCCCCAAAGAGAGGGCAGACATTCCCACTCCATTGAAAGGTCCGATAGTAGGAATCCCGGCGGATGTAATCGTGGTTTCCCGCTACGAGTACGACCTTTGTATGGCTCAGAGTGGAGAAAAGATGATCCACTTCTTTCAGTTCCCTGAGGAGGGGCTGACGGTGAAAGAGATCTCCCGCAATCAGCAGGAGATCCGCCTGTTCTTCCTCACATACACGGATTACATATTCAAATGTATCCCATAGTTCCTGCGCTCTCCGGCCGCTGTACAGCGGTCCTGCATCCGGCTCTGCTCCCAGATGCACATCCGCAATGTGTATAAACCTCATACGCTGCCTCCCATCTGCTGTATATGCGTAAATAATATGCGTAAAATCAGAAAAGGACGCCACATCTGAAATGTCACGTCCTCCTGCATGTTCTTTATCTGATCCTATAATTCACAGTTGTTCACTGTTCTCGGGAACGGGAGCACATCGCGGATATTCGACATTCCTGTCAGATACATCACGCAGCGCTCGAACCCGAGCCCAAATCCTGCATGCCTTGTAGAACCGTATTTTCTTAAATCAAGATAGAAGTCATAGTCTTCTTCCTTCAGCCCCAGCTCTTTCATGCGGTTCAGCAGCTTGTCATAGTCGTCTTCCCTCTGGCTTCCGCCGATGATCTCGCCGATGCCAGGCACGAGACAGTCAACCGCTGCAACCGTCTTCCCGTCATCATTCTGTTTCATATAGAATGCCTTGATCTCCTTCGGATAATCTGTGACAAATACAGGGCGTTTATAAATCTGCTCCGTCAGATAGCGCTCATGCTCTGTCTGGAGATCGCATCCCCATGAAACTTTATATTCAAATTTGTCGTTGTTCTTTTCCAGCAGCTCAACTGCTTCCGTGTAGGTCACTCTCGCAAAATCAGAGCTTACTACATTATTCAGGCGGTCAAGCAGCCCTTTATCCACAAAGGAGTTGAAGAAATTCATCTCCTCCGGCGCGTTTTCCATCACATAGCTGATGACGTATTTCAGCATTGCCTCTGCCAGATCCATGTCATCCTCCAGATCCGCAAATGCGATCTCCGGCTCGATCATCCAGAATTCTGCCGCATGCCTCGTCGTGTTTGAGTTCTCCGCGCGGAATGTAGGACCAAATGTATAGATGCTGCGGAACGCCTGGGCATATGTCTCTCCATTGAGCTGTCCGCTTACCGTCAGGCTCGTCTCTTTTCCAAAGAAGTCCTGTGTGTAATCCACTGTGCCGTCCTCGTTCTTCGGCACGTTTTCCATGTCAAGCGTGGTCACGCGGAACATCTCGCCCGCGCCTTCACAGTCGCTCCCCGTGATCAGCGGAGTATGCACATACACGAACCCTCTCTCCTGGAAGAACTTGTGTATCGCATAAGCAGCCAGAGACCGAACGCGGAACACTGCCTGGAATGTATTGGTTCTCGGACGCAGGTGAGAAATTGTCCTGAGATATTCGAAACTATGTCGTTTCTTCTGCAACGGGTAATCAGGCGCAGACGCTCCTTCGATCTGTACCTCATCCGCCTGGATCTCAAAGGGCTGCTTTGCCTGGGGCGTTGCCACCAGCGTACCTGTCACGATCACTGCTGCCCCAACATTTAGCTTGGATACCTCTGCGAAGTTTTCCATCTTGTCATGATATACAACCTGCAGCGTCTCAAAGAATGAGCCGTCATTTACCACAATAAATCCAAACGTCTTAGAGTCGCGGATGCTGCGCACCCATCCTCCGACTGTCACCTTTTTATCCAGATACTCATCCCTGTTTTTAAATAATTCCCGAATCGTTGTCAATTCCATATCTAAATAACTCCTCCGTTGTTGATTGTCAGTATTGACATTATAACACTGTCCGTCAATACCGTAAAGAAAAACCCGGAAGAATCGATCTTCCGGGTTAAACCAGAGGCGCAGACGAGATTTGAACTCGTGAATCAGGGTGTTGCAGACCCACGCCTTACCACTTGGCTACTGCGCCATATGACCCCGACGGGAATCGAACCCGTGTTACCGCCGTGAAAGGGCGATGTCTTAACCGCTTGACCACGGGGCCATAAAGCGGTCGCCGCTTTTGCAGTGACCGCTTTTTATATTAGCATAAAGAAAATATAAATGCAAGCACTTTTTTCGGTTTCCTGCTTATTCTTTTAATCAATGCTCTTACAGAATATCGTGGCTCTCCGTACTGACTTCGGCCGTCACTCACTTTTATTGGGATGAGCTACAGGGATCAGATTTAACGTGTAGACTTTAATAAATCCCATAAAGTTATCTCCCCTTTACGGATTTTTGAAACTCTTTTGTATTCATACAATGCCTTTATCAACGTATGCATATCTGAAAAATATTCCTGAATAAAATCATAGCTTTTTACATTTTTATACTTTAATTCTCTTTTACAATATACACTGGGCTTTTCACCTGAATTTTTGAACTCTCTATATCTCCCTTCATTACAGATAATAAGCATCTCAATTTCAGGGGCTGTAACAACATTAATAATATCGACCTTTTGTTCATAAGCCTTGCTCAGTTTAAATTTCTCACTTCTGGAATCTAAAATACGATAAACCGTAATCTTTTCAGAAAAAGATTTCTTCAAATGCTTTCTTTCAAAGTCTCTCGCATTCCGACATCTCAGTAATTCTTCTTCGATTAAATCCTCTCTTTCAAAAATCAATCTATGATCGTCCAGTAACAAATCCAATATCGCCCGCTCAGCTCCGCCCTCGCAAATGCATGCCGTATATTTTTCCATCCTCGAGCCCTCCTATCTCATCGATATAAGAACCTTTTTCAACGCAATATACGATTCATATGCCGGTACCGTCCCCTTCAGAAAATCACTGTCATATATCTCGCTTTTTTTAATATCATTTCTCTTCAAAATATTAGCCAGATTTTCCGCTGTAATCCCTTCTTTATTTCTTACAATATAAATGCAGTCATTTCTTTCAAATTCATCCAGCAATTCCGAATAATGAGTAGAAAAAATAAGAGTTGCTCCCTTTTTATTAATTTTTTTATCCATAAAAAAGCGTACTAACGTTGAAACAATTTCTCTATTGAAATGGTTTTCCAGTTCGTCCACAAGTAAATACCCGCCTTCTATAAAAGCAAATACTGCTCCCATAAATACGCTGAGTCCTTTTATTGTTCCCGAAGAAAGATATTTATTCAGTTCAAACTGGCTGCTCAAGTTGATTTCGTTCTTTCCATAAAACTTTAGTTTAATATCAACTTTTTTTTCATTTAGCTGACAAACCAGATATTCAATACTCGGATCCAAAAAAGTCAAAAGTTCTTTCGGATATCTTCCCAAAACATTCAACATATTATGATCTGTAAATTCCGACGTATCATATAAGAAAAAATTTGTATCCTGTTTTTTATTTAGCGCAACTATAATACTAACGTCTTCCATCAGATACTGTTCGTTGCTGTTTCTCTCCGTCTTTAAATCGGAATCTCTAAAATCATAAAGACTTTTTTTCGTTTTTATTCTGTGAATTTCTTTGGACCACAGCGCTTCATCCAAGATAATAAATTTTGTGCTCCCATCAACAGGATTTTCTTTTTTTCCTATGGTTGTCTTTAATTTATATATAATATTCTCATGGTAAAAATAAGCCGAAAAGGTTACTCTCTGACCTCCATTAATATCACTAATGATTTCATTTGATGATATATTGTTTATCGGCTTATTATTAAGTAACTCTATAACAAAAGAAATCACTTTTAATATCGTTGTTTTTCCAGATGCATTAATACCAATAAA
>DXCD01000064.1 GCA_019116185.1 Candidatus Mediterraneibacter stercorigallinarum | reverse complement strand
CCCTGACGCTTCATGGAGCCACCGCCAACGACGAGGATTGCCTTTTTTCCTTTAAGGTTTTTCAACTCTTCAAGGCATCCTTTTCCATGGTAAATGTCTCTTGGTAAACAAAATCTGCTCATTTCCAGCATCTCCTTTATGTATTGTTATTTTTTTAACACGGTCATTATAACTCTATTTTGGGCAAAAAACAACCCTGTTATTGTTAAAAATACATAAGTCTTTCCACCAATAACAGAGTTGTATTATCTTCTTTCCGTCATTCTGACGTTGTAATATAAGTCCTCTCAGTCACTCCTGTTGTTTTACCGTTATTATTGTTCACCAGCACCGCTTTAAAAGTTGTCTGGGCATTTTCCGGCATGGTGACCGGACCGGTATACTGCGTTGAAGAAGTGGTCGGCGTCGTGCCGTCCGTCGTATAATATGCCGTATATCCTTCCGGAACAGTGATCGTGATCTGTTCTGGTTCCCTATATCTCCCGGTAGACGGCGTTACCGCCGGGGCATCCGCAATCGGAAATTCAATTGTATACTCACTTGATTCAATGACACTTGGTATTCCTTTGCTGTTTATGGCCACTGCTCTGATCTCGATCGTTCCTTCATCCTGAAGCAGGATCGGTTCTTCATATCGTGTTCCAGTCTCTGCCGTGGGATCTGTGCCATCCAAAGTATAATAAATCTCTCCGCCAGTATCCGAAGTGATGGTAATTTCCTGTACCTCACTGTACACTCCCGATTCCAGACTGAATTCCGGCGCAGAAGAAATATACTCTGACACCGTATTCAGGACCGCCTCGTCCTCGCAGTTCTGAAGAAGCTCTGAGATTTTGGCCGGCTGCTCGGTATCCATATAGAAATCAATCGCAGCCTGGTAAAGCTTTTCATTTGTAGGCTGGGTCTTAATAGCATCCTGAAATACTTCTTCCGCACTTTCCAGGTCGTCCTGATCGATATAGACTTCCGCATATCCCACATATGCTTCCGGGCGGGATTTGTCTTTCACAATCGCACGTTCAAAATATCGTTCAGCCGCAGTATAATCACGGGTCTGTATCGCATTATATCCTTTTCTGATCATTCCGGTATAAGAATTCTGATATACGACAACAACCCCGGCTATAATAAGAGCAAGAACAGCAAATAATGCAATAAGAAGATTTCGCCGCTTGCGTTTTGCCGCTTCAAGCCGCTTCTGCTGACGCTGACGCTTTAACTCACTTGTATTCTGCCTGGAACGATTCGGATCCCCTGTGTTCTGACGGACCCGGCGCAGTTCATCTGTGTTCTGTCTCTGACGCTGGGTACTTCCCGTATTCTGGCGCTGTCGGCGTATCTCGCCTGTATTGCGCCTCTCCGCCGAGTTCCTTCGGTTTCCTTCCGTGCCTCTCGGTGTTCCACTTCTCAAATTCCTGCGGATGCGGTCCATCTCCTCCTGCTGGAGCACACGGGTCGCATTCACATTCTGCTCACTGTTTCCTCTTCTGTATCTTCTGATATCATCTGTCTGTATCTGCCGCGTAGCGCCCTCCACAGATCCTCTTACTTCCCTTGCCAGGACATCATCCAGCGGATTGTAATCGGGCACGATCTGTACTTCAGCGCCGCATTCGGGGCAGACCATCTGATCATCGGGAATAGTTGCTCCGCAATGTCTGCATATCATGGTCTTTCCTCCTGAGTACGAATCGTCTCTACACAATTATTCATCAACATGGCGATCGTCATAGGTCCCACCCCGCCGGGGACAGGAGTGATCGCTGATACAACAGGTTCTGCATCTGCGAAATCAACATCTCCGCAGAGATGGTTCTGCGCGTCCCTGTGCATTCCCACATCGATAACGACCGCTCCTTCTTTTATATATTCTTTTGTAATAAACCGTTCTTTTCCGATGGCAACGATCAGTATATCAGCACGCCGCGTGACCTCTTTCAAATTCTTTGTCCGGGAGTGAGCCACAGTCACCGTTCCATTTTCTCTCAAAAGAAGCGCAGCCATCGGTTTCCCTACTATATTGCTTCTCCCGACAACAACACATTCTTTTCCTTCGATCTCAATGCCGGACCGTTTCAGAAGCTGTATGATTCCTGCCGGTGTGCAGGAAAGGAATCCTTTCTCTCCGATCCAGAGGCGCCCCACGCTGACCGGATGGAAACCGTCCACATCTTTATCAGGCGATATGGTCCTTATGATCTTGTCTTCATCAATATGAGAAGGAAGCGGAAGCTGTACAAGAATACCATTTACGCTTTCATCTCCATTCAGCTCTTCCACAAGGCTGACCAGTTCTTTTTCCGTTGTCTCCTCCGGAAGCTCATACGCCCTGGACTCGATCCCGATATAAGCGCATGCTTTCTTTTTATTATTTACATAGACTGACGACGCAGGATCATTTCCCACTTGTACGACTGCAAGACAGGCATGTCTGCCCTTTGCAGCCAGCTCTGTCACTTCTGCTTTCAGTTCATCCTTGATCTGCTGCGAGATCTTTTTTCCATCGATTATCTGTGGCATCTATATCTCCCCTTTATCATTTAAAACAGTCCTGTGATTTTTCCGTCGTCCGTAACATCAATCCCGTTTGCAGCCGGAACCTTCGGCAGTCCGGGCATTGTCATAATTGCTCCCGTAAGGGCGACAACAAATCCCGCGCCGGCGCTTACATACACCTCGCGGATATGGATGTCAAATCCTTCCGGTCTTCCCAGCTTCTTAGCATCATCAGACAGAGAATATTGATTCTTTGCCATACATACCGGGAATGTCCCGAATCCAAGTGATTCGATCCTTGCGATCTGCTTCTCTGCGGCCGGTTCATATACGACTCCGTCTGCTCCGTATATTTCCTTTGCGATCTTCTCAATCTTCTCTTTAATAGACAGTTCGTCTGCATATAAAGTATGGAAGTCTCTCTTCTTATTATCAAGTGTATCAAGCACCTTCTCAGCGAGGGCAATGCCGCCTTCACCGCCTTTTTCCCATACTTCTGAAAGCGCAAACTCACATCCGCGTTCTTCACAGAGTCTGCGGATAAATTCATTCTCTGCCGCTGTATCCGTGACGAAAGAATTCAATGTAACGATCACAGGGACTCCGTATTTCTGAATGTTTTCAATATGTTTCTCAAGATTTACAATCCCTTTTGCAAGGGCGTCCAGATTTTCTTCTGCAAGATCAGCCTTTGCAACGCCACCATTATACTTCAAAGCGCGCACAGTTGCAACCAGAACGACAGCATCCGGCTTCAGTCCTGCCATCCGGCACTTAATGTCAAAGAATTTCTCTGCCCCGAGGTCTGCTCCGAAGCCAGCTTCCGTGATCGCGATATCACTCAGTTTAAGCGCCATTTTTGTCGCACGCACGCTGTTGCAGCCATGGGCAATATTGGCGAACGGGCCGCCATGCACAAGGGCGGGCGTGTGTTCCAGCGTCTGGATAATGTTCGGCTTAACCGCGTCCTTCAAGAGCGCTGCCATTGCGCCCGTTGCCTTCAGATCATCCGCTGTTACAGGCTCTCCGTCAAAATTATAGGCAACGATGATCTTTCCGAGCCGTCTCTTCAGATCTGCAAGGTCATCCGCAAGACAGAGAATCGCCATGATCTCAGAGGCAACGGTGATCACAAAATGATCTTCCCGCACCATGCCGTCCATCTTATTTCCCAATCCCACAACGATATTCCGGAGCACACGGTCATTCATGTCAAGGCAGCGTTTCCACACGACCTGCCTCGGGTCAATGCCAAGACTGTTGCCCTGCTGAATATGATTGTCCAGCATTGCGGCAAGAAGATTGTTCGCAGAGGTAATGGCATGGAAATCCCCGGTGAAATGAAGGTTCAAGTCTTCCATGGGAACAACCTGGGCATATCCGCCTCCGGCTGCTCCTCCTTTGATCCCGAAGCAGGGACCGAGAGATGGTTCGCGCAGGGCAAGCATTGCACTTTTCCCAAGTTTTTCCATTGCCTGTGCAAGACCGATCGATGTCGTTGTCTTTCCTTCTCCCGCAGGAGTAGGATTAATTGCGGTCACAAGCACCAGCTTCCCGTCTTCCCTGTCTTTAATCCGGTCCCACAGCTCATCTGAAAGTTTTGCCTTATACTTTCCGTAAAACTCCAGTTCATCTTCCGCAATCCCGGCGCGCGCCGCGACATCTTTGATATGCTCCATTTTTGCTTCCTGAGCGATCTGAATATCTGTTTTCATCTCATTTCCTCCTCTGCTTCTCTATTGATTCTTTAAATATTCTTCAAATTCTTCTTTTGTCATCAGTACTTTCCTGGGCTTTGTCCCCTCTTCAGGACCCACCACTCCGGCCTCGGCAAGCTGGTCCATGATACGGGCCGCCCGGTTAAAACCGATCTTAAACATTCTCTGAAGCATCCCTATGGACGCTTTTTCTTTATCAATGATAAGTCTTCCTGCCTCAACAAAATATGTATCTTTGTCATCTCCGCCTTCCTGAGCTGACGCTGTTCCGGCCGCCGGCATATTCGTATTGATGTGTTCCTCCAGCTCATCATTATAAGAAGCATTTCCATTCTTATTGATAAGATAATCCACCACATCCTGTACTTCTTTATCTGAGACGAATGATCCCTGGACGCGCACCGGTTTCGGATATCCGGACGGGTAGAAAAGCATGTCCCCCTTTCCGAGGAGCTTCTCCGCACCGTTCATATCGATGATAGTCCTGGAATCCACCCCTGATGACACTGAAAATGCGATCCTGGAAGGCATGTTCGCCTTGATCAGTCCTGTAATGACATTGACTGACGGTCTCTGCGTAGCAAGGATCAAATGAAGCCCCGCCGCTCTCGCCAGCTGGGCGAGACGGCAGATTGCGCCCTCCACTTCACCCGGGGCTACCATCATCAGGTCTGCCAGCTCATCGATAATAATGACGATCTGGGGAAGTTTCTTCTTTATTTCTTCACCAGTCTCTCCCTTTTCGACTTTTGCATTAAATCCCTTCAAGTCTCTCACATTATATTCTGCAAACAGCTTGTAGCGTTTCTCCATCTCTGCCACAGCCCAGTTCAGCGCGCCGGCTGCTTTCTTCGGATCTGTGACAACAGGAATCATAAGGTGAGGGATACCGTTATAAACGCTTAATTCTACAACCTTCGGATCTACAAGGATCAGTTTCACATCATCCGGATCTGCCTTAAAAATAATACTCATGATCAAGGTGTTAATACAGACAGATTTGCCGGAACCGGTAGCCCCGGCAACGAGCAGATGGGGCATTTTGGCAATGTCCGCCACCACTACTTTCCCGGCGATGTCTTTACCGACCGCAAATGATATGGGTGAAACGCTGTTCCTGAATTCATTGGATTCCAGGAGATCTCTCAGCATGACCGCTGTATTCTCACTGTTGGGCACCTCAATGCCAACCGCTGCCTTTCCCGGAATCGGCGCCTCAATCCTCAAATCTGCCACTGCCAGATTCAGCTTAATATCGTCTGCCAGTCCGACGATCCTGCTCACCTTGACGCCCTGATCCGGCTGAAGTTCATAGCGTGTGACAGATGGTCCGCAGCTCGCGTTCGTCACATGGACGCCAACGCCGAAATTCTGCAGCGTCTGCTCAAGCTTCAGAGCCGTAGCCCGGAGGTGCGCATCTGAATCACCTCCCGTCTTCTTTCCTCTCTTAAGCAGAGAAAGCGGAGGAGTATGATATACCGGCTGATCTTTTTCTTGTTCCCTTGCCACTGTAGCAGCCACATTTTCTGTTTCTGCCGCAACCTGAGCCGAATCCTCTGCTTTACTGCGGCGGCTCTTCCTGCGCTGTGGTCCCTCCTGCCGCTCCGACTCCTGATCCGCCGCCATTTCATTCTCTCCAGAAATAATGCCTGACTCCATTGCCGTTGTTTCAAAGGGATCCGGGAGTTCCTGCGTCTGGCTGTCTGCGCGGTTGATCACGAAACTGTCAGTGCTGCCCTTCTCTGCAATGCCTGTCCCGTCCTCTGTCATTCCTTCCGGTGTAATCTCATAAATCTCCGGCGACTTCCGTTTTCTTCCCTTAGCAGTCGTTTTTCCACTGCTTTCCTCTGGAGCAAGCGTTGTTGCAAATGAGACTCCAGATACCTTCCTGTCCCTTCTCTGCGTGTTCCTGCCCCCGTCTGCTAATGCTGCTGTTTTCTGACGTTCCTCTTCTTTCTGACGCGCGCGGATCACAGCAGTTTCCTGATGTTTTTTCTTTGCCTCTTCATATGCCTTCCGGCTCTGCCGGCCAAGCGGGGCAAGGAGAGTTCTCTCTGTGATCAGGATCACACAGATAATCGAAAGCACTACTAGGACAACATAAGTTCCGATCTCTCCAATCAGCGGGCAGAGCAGGCTGACGAGGCATCCTCCTGCCAGTCCGCCTGCATTATGATATTTACTTGACTCCGTATAGTAAGAGAACAAGGAAGCTTCCGGCGTATAAGAATGGAAGATCAATTCCAATATTGCAGTGATCAGCAGGAAAAGAATGATCCCTGCAGCGATCTTTACATAAGCATGTGTATTTCCACTGTTAGAAATAAAGAATGCAGCAATTCCAAATATCACAAACGGCAGAACATATGCCATAAATCCAAACAATCCGAAAAGAACTGATGAGACCGCCTCCCCTGCGGCTCCGCCGATCCCGAAGTTGCTCAGTACGAGCAGGATACATACTGCCAGTGTGACAAGTATGATGATCTCTCCTTTGATCTCGGTGTTCTGTTGATTTTTCTTTGGTCTGCTCTTTGTGTTTTTCTTCTTCTTAGTCTGCTTGGCAGCCATATAATTCCCCCTTGGTAATTAAACATACTACAGTTTAGTATATCATCATTTGAAAATCATGTCATTATTTTTTTCTCGCATCAATCAGCTCATGCAGTTTGGCAAACGCCTGGCTGATCCCGCCCACTTCATCGATCAGCCCTTCCTTCACAGCTTCTTCTCCCTCCAGCATTGTCCCTACGTCCTTGACAAGTTGAGTAGAATCCAGCATCAGCTCCAGCAGACGTTCCTGCGTTATGTGCGAATGAGAGGAAATAAAGCTTGCGATCCGGTCCTGCGTTTTCTCCATATTGCGATAACTCTGTATCACTCCGATGAACATGCCTGTAGAACGCACCGGATGGACGATCATCGTACCCGTTGGCACGATAAAAGAGTAATCCGCCGACACGGCAAGCGGTCCTCCGATCGAATGGCTCCCGCCCAACACAAGCGACACTGTCGGTTTGCTCAGAGACGCAATCATCTCTGCAATCGCAAGTCCGGCTTCCACATCGCCTCCCAGAGTATTCAGAAGGATAAGCACACCCTCCGTCCTGTCATCCTCTTCTATTTCCGCAAGTCTCGGCAGCAAATGCTCATACTTCGTAGCCTTTGTATTCCCTGATACCGCTTCATGCCCCTCAATCTCACCGATGATTGTCAGGAGCTGGATCCCTCTCTTTGAATGTCCGTTCCCCAGGTCAAGCGTGCCCATTTCCTTTATCTCCGTGTTTTCCTCATTCCTCTCCTTCTGCGACGTTTCCTGAGATTCTCTGTCTAGCATCTGTACATACCTCCTCTATCATACACTACAGATTAGTATCAAAGAAATTTCAGTTTTTATACGGACAATCTGGATTTGTCGGGGAGACTTTGATGGTGTAAATCATCCGGAAACAGCGGGGTTTTTCCAAGACGTATTCGCTGTTTTCGAACGCTTTACCAGTCGGAAGACCCCCGACAAATGCAGGATTTCAAATGTGGAGCGAAAGGGGAGCGTTATCGAAAAACAAGGCTTTGGTGCTACCGGAAGTTCTACGAATAAAGAGGTACAGAATACTGTAGATTTGAAAAAAAATTCGATGAAGCTCTGGCAGGATAAAAACTTTGGTTTGTCGATAGAGTTCCCTTTGGACTCAATTTCGAAATCCTGCGTTTGTCCGCGGGGGACTGCCGACTGGATGAAAACAGAAAACCGCAGCCCTATTTCAAGTGCCTTTCGTGGCGGATCGGGGTGTGGTTCCGGTGACTTGGAGCGATTTGTTTGAAAAACTTAAAGGAAGGGAATAAGGCGTTAATTGCCACGCGGATGCCTGAGGCGCAGACGAATCGTCCGCGTGGCAATTGCTTTTAGCCTTGTTTCCTTCCTTTGTAGTTTTTCTCAAATCGTGGAGCGGAACCGGAACCACACCCCGGTCCGCTACGAATACGTCTTAAAA
>DXCD01000063.1 GCA_019116185.1 Candidatus Mediterraneibacter stercorigallinarum | reverse complement strand
ATATCATCCACATAGAACTGATGGAAATACTGCTTCCAGTTATTTACCCAGTCCACATCCTCTGTCTCAGATTCTTCGATCAGGCACTCGCCTACATCCACATAGGCGGACATTTCCTCAAGCTCCCGGCGCACGTCCGAGAGGATCTTCTCCTGATCTTCCTCCGGCTCCAGATAAAAGCTCAGATAAGCTACCCCGTCGTCTGCTTCCACCTCCGGGAGGATATCCACAAACATCTGCTCCTTGTCCGACTGGGTAAGGGGGATCTTATCCTCGATCTCCACGCCTTGTATCCCCAGATCCATGAGCATGCTGCTGACGATATCCTCTGCCTCTGTCGTTGTTTTTAACCGGAATTTATTCCATTTCATCCCTTATTCCTCCTGCTGTTCATTCTCCTTCTGAAACCAAAGATTCAGATCTACATTTGCATTAATTCCCGGCACTGCCCCCGTCTCGCTGTACTGCCACATTTCATAGTCATAAGGGCACTGCGGGATATCGTGATAATCCGCATACCAGAAATCATACTCCGTAAGTTCTTCCATATCAAGGGTAAATGCCATCCACTTCATATTGGAATAAATCATAGTGTCATACCCCTTCTGCTCCACGGTATCACAGAATACTTTACAGAAATTCGTAAAATCCTTGTCCGTATTCTTGTCCGTGCGCGCGGCGTCCCATTTGATTTCCTCTGTATCATAGACTACCGGGCCTGTTATCTCGTAAGGTTTTAAGTGTTTCAGCACAAACTCGGCTTCTTCAACCGCCTCTGCCGCGCTGACTGCCTGAGAGAAGAAATAGACCCCTACATCCAGCCCGGCATCAAGCGCTCCTTTTATGTTCTGTTCATACATGGCGTCCATGACCAATTCTCCGGTATCTCCATACGCGCGGTAGCCAAGACGGATGATCACAAACTCAACGCCGCTGTCTTTGACCTGCTTCCAGTCAATCGCCTCTCCCTGGAACTCTGACACATCGATCCCAAACCGGGCAGTCACCCCATTTTCTTTATCATGAAAACTCTTGTACCCGGTCTCCTCATCTGTCTTCAGCTTAGAAAAATCATATGTACATTTCGGAACGCCGGAAAGCAGAGGAGCTTCATACTCGTTCTCCTCTACATCCCGAAAGGTATATGTGCCTTCTTCAAGGCTGTTCTGTGTTTCTTCCTCCTCTGCCAGGTCAGCCCCGGTCTCCTGCAGGTGTCCGGAACAGGCAGTCAGGGAAACCGCCAGGCACACTGCCAGACAAAACAGGATTCCAGGCTTCCCCAAACCTGATTTTTCTTTATTCATTGTCTACCACCTTCATTTCATCTCCGACCCGGATCCTTCCACCGTGAATTACTCTGGCAAACACACCTTCTCTGGGCATAATGCATTCTCCCATCTTCCGGAAGATCTGGCATCCGTGGTGGCACTCCTTTCCGATCTGGGTCATCTCCAGTATTACGTCATTACAGCGGAGACGTGTCCCGACCGGAAGAGACCGGAAATCAATCCCCTGAACAACAAGATTTTCACCAAAAGCGCCATCTTCCACCTCAGCGCCCCGGGCGCGGAATTCTTCAATCTTATCCTGAGAAAGAAGACTGACCTGCCGGTGCCATTTCCCGGCATGGGCATCTCCCTCTATCCCGAATTCTTCTATAAACACGCCTTCGCCTATATTCTGTTTCTGTGTGCCCTTCTCAGGGCTTATGCATACTGCTGTTACCTTTCCCATAATCTATATTAACCTCCGATCCTGGACATTTCTTTCCTCTCAAAGGTTCCTCCCTCTGAGTTCATATTGCCGGTATTCCTTTCGCCTTCCCCGGCATTTTCGCCATATGCTGACGCGAACTGATGGCCTGCCGGTTTCGAATAAATCGTATGCTTCATCTCCCTGCGGATCGTATCATCATCCTCGCCATTTCTGAGAAGCGCTTTCAGATCCGTTCCGCCAGCGTACTGCAGGCACGGCTTCAGGTATCCTTCCGACGTAAGGCGGACACGGTTGCAGCTGCCGCAGAACTGATGGGATACCGCGCTGATAAATCCCACCTGTTTCTGAAATCCGGGGAACTGCATGTAAACCGCCGGGCCGTTGCCAAGATGCCCGTTATATCCTTCCGCTTCTCCGTATGCCTGCTCTAATATAGAATAAATCTCTTCCCCTCTCTGTCCTGCAAATACCTTTCCCATGCCGATGGGCATCATTTCTATAAAACGCACATCCGCTTTCCCTTCTTTTGCAAGAAGAGCCAGCCGGATATATTCCTCATTGTCCGCCCCTTTTAAGGGAACGCAGTTAACTTTCACTCTCAGCTCCGGAAATTCTGCCGCGGCGTCCAGTCCTTCCAGGACTTTTTCCACACTGCCGCCCCTGGTCACTTCACGGTACTTGTCCGCATCCAGAGTATCCATACTGATATTAACAGAATCCAAGCCACTGGAAACCAATTCATTGATCTGCCCTTTTAAAAGCGTGCCGTTTGTCGTCAGCGTCACCTGTTCAATCCCCGGGATCTTCTTCAGCATTTTCAGAAGCTCCGGAAGCCCCTTTCGCACCAGCGGCTCACCGCCGGTCAGCTTCAGTTTCGTGATCCCCAGCTCCGCGCCGATCCGGCAGATCCTGACGATCTCGTCAAAACTGAGAATCTCCTGATGAGAAACATATGGCACTCCTTCTGCGGGCATGCAGTAGACACAGCGGAGATTACAGCGGTCAGTCACAGACACCCGCATATAATCGATGTTCCTGCCAAACTGATCTCTCATCTTGCGCACTCCCCCGCTCTTCCCGTCAGGATCGCAAGACCGTGATCCAACGTCGGGAGCACTGCTTCCAGATTCTCCCGGACCGCCTTCGGGCTGCCCGGAAGATTGATGATCAGCGTCTGCCCCCGGATAACAGACACGCCCCGGCTCAGCATGGCCCTTGGGGTCACTTTAAGGGACGCCAGGCGCATCGCCTCTGCGATCCCCGGCGCATTCCTGTCTGCTGCCTCCAGGGTTGCCTCAGGGGTGCAGTCTCTGGGCGCGAATCCGGTTCCTCCTGTTGTGAAAATAACATCCAGCTTGTCCTGGTCACACAGCGAACACAGGCATCTCCTGATCTCTTCTTTCTCATCCGGGAGAAGAATCGTTTTCTTTACATCATATCCCGCTTCTGTTATCATTTCACACACAAGAGGTCCGCTCTTGTCCTCTCGTTCGCCCGCATATCCTTTGTCGCTCAATGTCACAACCGCTGCTGTCCATCTGTATCCTTCCATCTGTCCTGTTATACTCCTTTTTCTTGTATGGCGCCAAATAACCGCGCTCTCCCGGACCCGTGACTAGAGAATGTCCAGTTCCCTGCGGACGGGCACGCCTTCCTGTCTCCCGCCGCTCTTGCGGGAATGGAGGTCATTATACACATTACCGCTCTTCCCTCCGGTCTTTTTCACAAGATAGATCTCGCTGATCTCCATAGACTTATCCATGGCCTTGCACATATCATATATCGTGAGCAGCGCCACGCTCACCCCGGTCAGGGCTTCCATCTCCACTCCTGTCTTTCCGGTCACTTTCACAGTACAATTACAGTAGATCGCACATTCTTCCTCATCCATGTCAAAATTCACTTTACAGTTTGTAATCGGCAGGATATGGCACATGGGAATCAGCTCAGAAGTACGCTTTGCCCCCATGATCCCGGCTGTGGCAGCCACGCCCAGCACATCGCCCTTCCCTACTTTGCCTTCCCTGACCGCCCGGAACACTTCCCTGCTCACAGTGATCTTTCCCGCAGCCTCAGCCTCGCGAACCGTATCATTTTTCTCTGTCACATCCACCATGACAGCCTTTCCGTTTTCATCAAAATGTGTAAATCCCATATATATTACCTGCTTTCTTTCAGCTGCTTTCTACAGAGACTCCGGATATGTAAGAGAGCAAAAAAACAGCCCGCTCCCCCAATGGAGTCATTATATCAATTACTTTCTAAAAATACAACGGAATATGCTCACCATTCATTTTCGCGCAGGCTCTCCTGCTTTTGCGCTTCCGGAATCGGCCGTCTGCTGATTTCCTGCCACTCTTTGGGAGACATCCCGTACTCTTTCTTAAAGGCCCGGAAAAATCCGGAATAATCTTTAAACCCATACATCAAATATGCCTCTGTGACCTTGATACCATTCCGGATTGCGTCGCGGCAGGCTGCAAGTCTCTTCTTCATGATATACTGGTGGACCGATATCCCCATATTATCTTTGAACACATGAGCAATATGATACTTGCTTACAAAGAATTCCCCGGCAAGGCTGTCAAGGGAAAGTTCTTCATCCAGATGTTCCCCGATATAATCTGTAAGATTCTCGTACAGGGCCTGCTCTGCCCTGGGATATCTTTCATGCTTCTGTTCATATACAATACGGTTCAAATGCAGCACCAGGTCGCTGATGCACAGCGCGATCCTCGCGTCCTTTCCGAAACGTTTTCCTCTTGTCTCCTCGATGAGCCGAAACACCTTTGTCTGTATTTCATTAAAGCTGATCCTGTCATTGTGGAAAATATACTCTCCCTTTGTCTGAACATACTGCATCAAATAGCCATAAGCCACCGAAGACTCCATCAGGCGGTTCATATACTCCCTGGTGATCCAGAACACAAAACGCCTGTAAGGGGTTTTGCTGTCACGGATAAACGGCCGATGCGGCGTGCCTGGCGGGATCAGCACCACATCCCCATAATGTAAGGGGTATGTCCTGTCTGCAATCTCAATGGATACATCTCCCTCCAGGAAGAAATAAAACTCATAATAATCATGGCTGTGACTGTCTACCCCTGACAAAGAAGCATCTTTATAATAATAGATTTCAAACTCCCGGGACAGCATATACTGTCTTGTGCTGAATCTGGTCTGAAGGTTTTTCTTCATAAAATCCTCTTCCTGGTAATTGATTTCAACCTCTTTCACTCATAAATACAATATACCTTTTTCTCGTAAACTGCGCAACCATATTCATACGCAATATTTGCAATATATACAACAATCCGTGCAATTGTATCACTTCTGCTTTTTTCTATAATAAAATCACGAAGCAAGAGGGGATCCCCATCAGGGAAGACTCCCCACATGACCAATCTTTTGTAAAAGGAGACAAAAACTATGGAAATAACACTCAGATGGTACGGTTCAAAATTTGATACAGTTACTTTACAGCAGATCCGCCAGATCCCGGGCGTCACGGGAGTCATCACCACGCTCTATGACACAGCTCCCGGCGAGGTGTGGAGCAGGGAACGCATACGCGCCATGAAGGAAGAGGTGGCATCCGCAGGTCTTCATATATCCGGTATTGAGAGCGTAAACGTACACGATGCGATTAAAACCGGTTCCGCTGACCGCGGCCAGTACATTGACAACTATATTGAGACTCTCAGAAACCTCGGCAAAGAGGACATTCACCTTGTCTGCTATAATTTCATGCCGGTATTTGACTGGACAAGAACAGAACTGGCAAGGAAGCGTCCTGACGGCTCCACTGTCCTCGCCTACACCCAGGAGGCTGTGGATGCCCTTGATCCCGAAAAAATGTTCGAATCCATTTCCGGCGATACGAACGGAACCGTAATGCCGGGCTGGGAACCAGAACGCATGGCTCATGTAAAGGAACTCTTTGACATGTATAAGGACATTGACGATGAAAAGCTCTTTGCAAACCTGCAGTATTTTCTCGAACGGATCATGCCTGTCTGCAATGAATATAATATCAATATGGCGATCCACCCTGACGATCCGGCGTGGAGCGTTTTCGGACTGCCGCGCATTATCATTAACAAAGAAAACATTCTGAGGATGATGAAAATGGTGGATGACCCGCACAATGGAGTCACCTTCTGCTCCGGCTCCTATGGGACCAATCTGGAGAATGACCTGCCGGATATGATCCGTTCCCTGAAAGGACGGATTCATTTCGCGCATGTGCGCAACCTGAAATTCAACTCTCCCACAGACTTTGAAGAGTCCGCGCACCTTTCCTCTGACGGGACATTTGACATGTACGAGATCATGAAAGCGCTGTACGATATCGGATTCGACGGACCGATCCGTCCGGATCACGGACGCATGATCTGGGACGAAGTGGCAATGCCGGGATACGGGCTCTACGACCGCGCGCTCGGGGCCTCATATCTGAACGGACTTTGGGAAGCTATCGATAAAAGTCAGAAAGGCGGGAAATAAATATGAAATTAAATGAAACAGGTCTGAGCAGCCGTAAAAAATGGAAGGACGCAGGATATCAGCTTCCTGAATACGACCGCAGAAAAACTGCGGAAGCAACAAGAAAGGCTCCATTTTGGATTCACTTCGGAGCCGGAAATATCTTCCGCGCGTTTCAGGCAAATGTTGTGCAAAAGCTTCTCAACAGCAAAGACCTGGACCGGGGGCTTATCGCTGTGGAGGGATATGATTATGAGATCATCGAAAAGATGTATCATCCCCATGACGGCCTGAGCATCCTTGTCACGCTCAAAGCTGACGGAAATATAGAAAAAACTGTAGTGGGAAGCGTAGTAGAATCTCTTGTCCTGAACTCGGACGATGAGGCTCAATTCGGACGTCTCAAAGAAATTTTCTCAAGTGACACGCTCCAAATGGCAACCTTCACAATTACCGAGAAAGGATACAGCCTGACAGACGGCAGAGGAATCCCCTTTGCCGATGTGGCAGAAGATATGCAGAGTGGACCGGAAAAGCCCAGCAGCTATATCGGAAAGCTCGCTTCCCTCCTGCACACAAGATACCTGTCCGGCGGAACTCCGATCGCCATGGTCAGCATGGATAACTGCTCTCACAACGGCGATAAGCTCCGGGACGCAGTCACTGCTTTTGCCGAAACATGGGAGGAAAACGGAAAAGCCAAAAAAGGCTTCCTTTCCTACGTGGAAGATCCCGCCAAAGTCTCTTTCCCATGGACAATGATTGATAAAATCACTCCCCGTCCCGACCCTTCTGTGGAAGCGCTCCTGAACAAAGACGGCATAGAAAACCTTGACCCTGTGATCACGTCGAAAAAGACTTATGTAGCTCCTTTTGTAAATGCAGAGGAAAGCGAATACCTTGTCATTGAAGACAGTTTCCCGAACGGGAGGCCGCCCTTGGAAAAAGGCGGCTTCATCTTCACAGACCGCGAGACCGTGGATAAGGTAGAAAAGATGAAAGTATGCACCTGCCTGAATCCGCTCCACACCGCGCTGGCTGTCTTCGGCTGTCTGCTGGGTTATGATTTGATCTCAAAAGAGATGGGAGACCCTGCCCTGAAAAAACTTGTGGAAACCATCGGCTATAAAGAAGGTCTGCCGGTAGTCACAGACCCGGGCATACTTGACCCGAAAGAATTTATCGACACGGTATTGAATGTACGCATTCCAAATCCTTTCATGCCGGATACTCCCCAGCGCATCGCCACGGACACATCGCAGAAACTTTCCATCCGGTTCGGTGAAACAGTCAAGGCCTATATGCGCTCGGATAAACTGGATGTATCGGAACTCAAATGCATCCCTCTCGTATTCGCCGGCTGGATCCGCTACCTGATGGCAGTTGATGACAGCGGCGCCCCCTTCGAGTTAAGCCCGGATCCGCTTCTGGAAACCGTACGCCCGTATGTGGCCTCTGTCCGCCTCGGAGACGGTACAGATGCGGCAAAGGCAGAGGAGCTCTTAAAGCCGCTGCTGACAGATAAGGAGATCTTCGGTGTGGATTTGTTCGAGGCAGGATTGGCAGGGCTTGTGTGCCGGTATTTTGAGGAGATGGTCAAAGGACCCGGAGCGGTAAGGTCCGCCCTGGAAAGCTGCATCTGCCTGCAGGCAGCTCCGGACAGACAAATTTAGAAAACCTTCGTGTTTCATCATAATCTTTCGTGCCGCGCGGAGGGTGTGACGAAATAAGGAGCTGCCGCATCAGTGATTTTCCAATCACAGATGCAGCAGCTCCGTTTAATATTTTTCCGGATTATGATCCCGGAACACGAACCGCGTTCCCGCCCGCGGGGAATACATCTTAAAATAATCCGTGTTTTTCAGACGCCTTACCCGGCCGTCCTCTCTTCTTTCCGGCTAAAACAGCTGCCGCCGCAGCTATTACTGCTGCCGATGCCCATGCTGCCGGGAACGCCGCGTCGCCTGTCTGTACTGCCTTGCCGCCCTGTATTTCTTCTTTGTCCGGTTTTTTCTCTGCAGCATCGCTTGGTTTTTCACCGGTATTCTGCCCAGGGTTCTCTCCCGGCTCTTCTCCCGGATTTTCCTCCTGCGCTTTCTCAAACTCTGCAGTCAGGACCGTATCTCCCGTCACATTGAATATGTACGGATTTTCCGTGCTCACCGTATTTCCTTCTGCGTCCGTCCAGCCCGCAAACACGTATCCTTCTTCTGCTCTGGCTGTAACAGCCGCCTCTGCTCCTTCTTCATAGATGCCGTCCGGTCTGTCTGCCGCTGCAGTTCCCATGGCTTCCTGTCCGTCCTTTACCCGGACAGTGACCGTATATTCCGTTTCAGGAACCGCAGTTTCCTTTACCACAACTTTTACTGTGGCTGTCAATTGATCCGGATTTACAATCCCCTGGTCTTCGGAAAGCCTCAGCATGCCTGTAATGCTGTATTCTCCGGGAACATTCCCGTCATAAGCGCTTCCGTCCCACTCCACAGCCACTTCCGTCTTTTCACCGTCTCCGTATGTAACCTCCACGGTATCCGGCAGCTGTGAGACAATTGTTTCAAGCGCTGTCCCCTGATCAACAGTCAGATCCGGAATCTGCTCCACGGATGTAATGATCCATTCTTCCTCTGTCTCATTTGCAATATCAAACTCAGATACTGTCACCCAGCCGTCGCTGGACTGTGTTGCCACGAATTTAAAGCCGTATACTGTCTGCGGCTCAAAGCAGAAGGTCTTCTTTGTCTTATCAGCGGCAAATATCTGGTCTTTGGCAACTTCCTTCCAGCTTCCATCCTCCGTTTTTATATAGAGGGATGCTTCTGTCACATAGCCGCTTTCCGCATCCTGCCGCGGAGTAAAGGAGATCTGGCTGATCTCATAGCCTTTGTCAAACGTAATCTCCGCTGTCGCTTCATCAATCGTGCCCTGTGTGCCGTCTGCGGATTCAACCTTGTCCGTGCCGGACGTCCAGTCCGAATGCCAGTGTGTCTGAAGGTTATTATCAAATGCCTTTTCAATCTCTCCTTCTTTTTCCCCGGCGTTTACTGTCTCCGTATTCGCAGTGCCTGTCCATGAAGCCTTATTATAAATGTCTGCTTCGCTCTTCCTGGAGGATATGACAATATTGTCCAGTTCGGCTGATATCGCGTCCGTCTTGGATCCGATCCTCTCTAACGGAAGGGCAAAGGTTGCATTTGTAATATTTTCTTTCTTTACAATTCCATTATGAATGAATTTTCCTTCCGCCGTGTCAGTGAACACTCCGTCCACATACAGTTCTGTTCTCTGCTGGTCTGTTTTGATCGTAATATTTACGGTTTTTCCTATCGGAAGCTCATAATCAAAATAATAATTGTACAGCTCTCTCGTAAAGCCCAGCTTTCCGTCTTCCATTATGCGGATATCATGGGTTCCGTACGGAGCATCCTCCTCGAACAGGATATCCCCCGGCTCGGCAGGCTGATCCATCGTAATGTCAAATGACAGCTGGTTTCCGTTTCCAAGCTGTTCGATCGGCGTTGTCACGTAACTTTCGCCCCCGCCAAGCACCAGGGCGTTGTCTGCTGCATCCGCGTTCTTCCCTGATTCCAGGTCCCGCCCGTTTTCAGACACATCTTTAAGGCCGTCTTCAAAATCATATTCCGCATAGTCTTCCCCTGTCTTGTCTTCCTGATAGTACGGATTTGTATTCGGCCCTGTTCCCAGCTGCTGTGCAAGCTCTGAGAGCGCGTCCGCGCTTCCTTTCTCTTTTCCGGTCGCTGCCCAGGTTTTCTCTGCATAGAAGGGCATTGCGTCAAAGAAACGCCAGTACAGGTCAGACTCTGACAAGCCGGATGCCCTCTTATCAATATTATCGCTCCAGAGCGCGAACGCTGCTCCCAGCATCTGGTCGTCGCCTGACGGAATATACTCGTATCCGGAAGCCGTCCTCACAAGATTCGGTTCAAAGCTTGAGAAAATACGGCTGACATTGAGAAGATCACCATATGAATTCGCACGGGTCAGAGAGCCGCTGGGCACCATGTATCCGTAATCGTCAATCGTATTAATCAGGTTGTACCCCATCTCGTACATTTCCAGTCCGTCTGCCCAGTCCCTTGACCAGAGATTGATTTCTACATTTTCAATTGCTTCGCTGCTGATCTGGGTAAGCGGATCATCTTTGATCCGTGTAAGCCCGCCCCACATACGGACCGTATTTGTCTTTTTCACATACGGTACAATGTCATTTACAAACTCTCGGTAAGATTTGGCATTGTACAGGAATTCATCTGCCCCGACATGCACTGTCGTCTCAGAGTCAAACGTGCCGTCACCGGTGTAATCGTCAAAAATCTCTTTGATCTTAGCAACTGCCTCTGGTTTGGTCAGATCAAAATGGTCAATCAGGGAATGTCCGCTGCTGACCTGATTCTCGATCTTCAGCTCCGGCCAGACCTTTGTAAATGAAACAGCATGCGCCGGCACATCGATCTCCGGAACGATGTTCATCCCAAGCTCTCTTTCTTCCTGGATAAACTGTTTGAATTCCTCTTTTGAAATCGAGTAATCTTTCGCCGTAGGCGTTTCCCCATTTTCATTCTTTAAGTCTGACTCCAGGCGGAATGCTTCATAAGCCTGGAATCCCTCGTCCTCGTTTTCCAGGATCCCATAATCTTCCAGCCAGATATAATTGTCATTCAGATGAGCCTGGAAATCATTCATCTTATAATAGCGCATCGTCCTTGTGACCTGCTTCATCATCTCAAGGGAAACCGGCTTGCGCGCCACGTCCAGCATAAAGCCCCTGGTCCGGAAGCGCGGATAATCGCGCATCTGGCCGATCGCAAACGATTCGGGATTCTGCTTATACATCTGAAGGATCGTCTGCATGCCATACATATTCCCTGTCACGCTTTCAGACTTTACGATGATCCTGTCAGACTGGATATCCATCGTATAACCCTCTTCTCCCAGCAGGCTGTCAGGGGCCTCTCTGACAAAGCAGATTGCCCCGCTCCTTGCGGCTCCTCTGACTTTTTCCAGCGTGATCCCCGTAAAATCCTCATAATCTGAGACAAACTCATCTACCACGGCTTCCAGCGCGTCGTCGCTGTACACCACTTTATCCAGGCTGTCTGTGGAAAGTCCCGCCTCGCTGTCAGAATACCATTCCTGGATTTCCGGGATAATCACAGGTTTTGCATTTTTCCCGTCTTCCTGCGTCATTGTCCCCTTCACTACAAAGTCCAGATCACCCGTATCCTGCGTTTCGCCTGTTGCTTCTTCTGTAATATTAAAAGAGACCTTAACCGTCTTATCCGTCAGCGGATGTACTACCGGAAGAGTTCCGTCCTCACCGGCTTCTCCGATGATCTGCTCAAAATCAGCGCCGTTTGATTCAATCGAAAAGCCTTCCGGAACGGACGGGAGTTCTAATGCTGTCACATCCGCTTCAACAGTCTGCCCTTTAACGGAGGCTGTCACGCTCTCCAGGGTGGGCTGCTCCGGCTCAGAAGTCCTGTCGTTTGAATAGACCTCGATCTCAGAGATACTTACATTGTTATAGCCCCCGTTTCCCGGATTTTCCACCGCGACGTCAAAATTTTTCACTGTAAATTCCGACATATAGACAGGATTCTCAAACACATATGTAAGATCCGTCTGATATCCCTTTCTCCCGTCCGCCTGGACATTATCCACATGGACAGTCTGCACAGCGCCGTTTAAATCTCTGTATTCAATATCGAACCCTTTGATATTGGAGGGAATCGGCTCTACATCGCGCTCGAACAAAGTAAAATCGATTTCCTGCACTTTGGTAACTTTGGGAAACACGGTTTTCAGCCACTCGCCCTCATAAGTATACTCTTTACACGCCCAGCGGTCCTGCCGTCCGGTTTTCCCGTCTTTTACCTTATCAGCCGTCAGCGTCCCGGCCTCCTCAGATGAAGCCGTCACAGCCACGCCCTCACCTGACATATGGTTCTGGTTCTCAGCGGCTTCCACATCCTGAGCCTCCCCATACACTTCGATCTCGCTGATCCCTATGTTAGCCCAATAATTCCCGCGGTTGTCTGCCTCAACGACTGTCACTCTTATTTTTGAAGCAGTGACGGGCGTGTCCGGTTCAATCACGGATTCTGTGTCAGAATACGCGCTGTCAGCGTCCTCAGCCGCTGTAACCCAAGTATTGTCTTCCTGAAGAACTTCGACTTTCCATTTCTTGATATTTTGATAATTCTTTTTTTCCTCTGTGTGCCTCTCCCACAGGATTTTTACCTGGTGTACTTCTGTAGGGACTTTTAAATCCAGCTCGATCCACTGGTCATTCATTTTCGACTGGTTGGTCGCCCAATGAGTTGACGCATCGCCGTCCACGGCGTTCTCCGCCGGATTTACGCTCTCGGCGTCACTCGCCGTAACCTCCGTCCCCAGCGCAAGATTGGGCGCTTCATCGGCTGCCCTGACAATATTCATATCTGCAAGACCCAGATTTGCAGACATGATTCCCGCCATAAGAACACTTATCACTTTTTTCTGATTCATCCCTTTACCTTCTCCTCCTTAATGTATTTTTTTGCGTGAAACTCTCACAAAGATTCCGCCTGCAGCCGCTGCTGATCCCAAAAGCACTGTCCAGAAAAGGAAGTTCGCGCGATCTCCCGTCTGTACCGCTTTGTCTTGATCCTGCCCTGCGCTGTCGTCTCCTGCAGAATCCTGATTTGCGTCTTGATCCGATCAGATGCATCATTTACATACGCCCCTTCATCTTCCCGGGCGCCGACCTGTACGGACGGTATAATCAGTGATAAAATCATGCATCCGCTGACCACCGTCCTTTTGATTCTGCTGTACATCTTTTTCCTCCTCTTCCTTTTCATAACTTTCCACAGCCTCTGCCTGAATTTCACAAGGCTTGCGTCTCACAGAAAGTATTTTTAATACAACATTCCTATCTTATCTATTTTAATCTTTTTTGCCTTGAAGAGCAATAGACAATTTTCCAATATATGTCAATTTTTCATACAATCAATCTGGATTTGTGGGGGGGGGAGACGGCCGAGGGACATAACGTCCGAAAACCGTAGTTGATTTTAAGACGTATTCGTGGCGGGTGGGGATGTGGCTCAGGTTCCGGCTCCACGATTTAGGAAAGACGTAAAAGGAATGGGATACAGCTAAAAACAATTTCAAAGCGGACGATTCGCTTGCGCTCAGGCATCCGCTTTGAAATTAACGCTGTATCCCATTCCTTTGAGTCTTTCCGACAAATCGTTCCGAGTCACCGTCGCCGCATCCCCGCCCGCCACGAAAGGTACTTGAAATAGGGCTTCGGTTTTCTGCTTTCATCCGGTCGGCAGTCCCCCGCGGACAAATCCAGGATTCTGAAAGTGGGTCCAAAGAGGAACGTTGCCGGCAAATAAAAGCTTTCATCCTGCCGGAGCTTCATCGATTTTTTCAAATCTACAGTATTCTATACCCCTTTATTCGCAGAATTTCCGTTAGAACTGAAGCCCCGTTTTTCAATAACGTGCCCCTTTCACCCCACCTTTGAAATCCTGCATTTGTCGGGGACCTTCCGACTGGTAAAGCGTTCGAAAACAGCGAAGCGTTTTTTCGAAAACCTTTCGCAGAGGGCGGATGTGTGGATTCGGTGACTTTGGAGTAATCTGTTGGAAAGTCTTAAAGGCAGGGAGTACGGCGTTAATTGAACAGTGGATGCCTGAGGCGAAGCCGAATCGTCCACTGTTCAATTGTTTTTAGCCGTGCT
>DXCD01000062.1 GCA_019116185.1 Candidatus Mediterraneibacter stercorigallinarum | reverse complement strand
GTTCAATTGTTTTTAGCCGTGCTTCCTGCCTTTCTAGACTTTCCCAGATTACGGATCAGGAACCGAAGCCACACATCCGCCCTCTGCGAATACGTCTTGGAAAACCCCCGCTGTTTCCGGATGATTTACACTATCAAAGTCTCCCCGACAAATCCAGATTTATCAACATACCCGTTTCCGCAGGTAATCAAACAACACATCCATCTCTTCATCCGTCCCGATGGTGATCCGCAGGTAATCCCTGATCTTTTCATCATTCCAGTGGCGCACATAGATATGTGCTTCCTTCAGCTCTTCGAAAAGCTTCCCCGCGTCATACCGCGGATGGCGCGCGAACAGAAAGTTTGCCTTTGAATCCGTAAATTCGAACCCAAGCTGTGCCAGCTCTTTTTTCGTCCGCTCCCTTGTCTCTTTTATTTTCCGGACAGTCTCTTCCAGGTACTCTACGTCTTTTACCGCCGCTGCGCCGCAGGCCAGCGCCGCGCGGCTCATTGTATACGAATTAAAGGAATATTTCACATCATTCAGACAGCGGATCAGATCCGGGTTGGAGACGGCATATCCGATCCTCATGCCTGCCATACTCCGAGCTTTGGAAAATGTCTGGGTCACGATCAGGTTGTCGTATTTCCCGATCAGCTCGATTGCCGATCTTCCCGCAAAGTCTATGTATGCCTCGTCCACGATCACAATGGAATCTCTGTTATGCTCCAGGATGTCCTCTATAAAATCCAGTTCTTCATAGATCGCTGTGGGCGCGTTCGGGTTCGGGAATATGATCCCGCCGTTCTCCCGGTAATAGTCCGCTCCCACGATCCGGAAATCCTTGTCAAGTTCCGGACACTCATAGGGAATGCGGTACAGCTCTGCCCATACCTTGTAGAAGGAATATGTAATGTCCGGGAACAGGATGGGTTTCTCTGAATTAAAAAATGTCAGGAAACACAAGGAGAGCACATCGTCAGATCCGACTCCCACAAATACCTGATCCTCATTCACCCCGTAATTCTCCGCCAGCGCTTTCACCAGCACGCTGGAAGACGGATCCGGATACAGGCGGAAATCCGCCGGATCAAGAGAATCCAGCGCCTCCTGCACCCCGGGCGAAGGGGGATAGGGATTCTCATTTGTATTCAGCTTGACTACTTTTTCCTGGGGCTGTTCCCCGGGCACGTATGGATCAACGCTCCGGATATTTTTTAAAATCTCTGCTCTGACTGCCATTTCTCTTCTCTCCTGTCTCCCATCTGTATTGTAATTTCAGGAAAATCTGCACCAACGGCAAAACCGCAAGTGCAGATTTATAGCTTACTATTTATATTCTGCTGCCAGTTCTTTGAATTTCGGCAGGGAATTCACGATCGTCTCGTATGCCACGCAGTACGCGATCCTCACGTATCCCGGGCACCCGAAAGAACTTCCCGGCACAAGAAGGATATTGTACTTCTTTGCCGCCGCGCAGAATTCCTTCTCATCCGCCACAGGGGATTTCACGAACAGGTAGAACGCGCCCTCCGGCTTGATGCACTCGAAGCCCAGCTCTTTAAGCCCATTGTAGAGGGTCTCTCTGTTTCGGTCATAGAAGGAAATGTCTGTCTTCTCATTCAGGCATGCCTTCACGACTTTCTGCTGGAGCGTCGGAGCGTTCACAAATCCGAGGATGCGGGTCGCCACGTTCGCCGCGGAGATCAGGCTTTCGCTGTCTGCAGCCTCGTCCGGGATGACCAGATAGCCGATACGCTCGCCCGGAAGGGAGAGGGATTTGCTGTAGGAATATCCCACGACTGTATTTGCATAATATTTGGTCAGATACGGTACTTCTATCCCGTCATAAGCGAGCTCTCTGTACGGCTCGTCAGAGATCAGGTAAATATCCGTTCCGTATTCTTTCTGCTTACTTTCCATAATGGCAGCCATCTTTTTGATGGTTTCTTCAGAATAGACGACTCCGGTCGGATTGTTCGGCGTATTGACAATCACTGCCCTTGTCTTTGGCGTGATCTTTGTCTCAAATTCATCAAGCTTGGGCTGGAAATTCTCTGTATTCGGAGAGATCTCGACGATCACACCGTCAAAGTTGTTCACATAGCTTCTGTATTCGCCGAAATACGGGGCAAATACGATCACCTCGTCCCCCGGATTCAGGAGCGCTTTCAGGATCACGTTCAGTCCGCCCGCCGCTCCGACTGTCATCGTAATGTTGCGTGCGGCAAAGTTTGTGCCAAACCTGCCGTTCAGGGACTCTGCCACAGCCTGGCGCACGTCTTCGTATCCCGCGTTGCTGTTTGTGTATCCGTGAAGCGCCACCGGATCTTCCTCATCGAGAAGTTCAATGATCGCTTTCTTTACCGCTTCCGGGGCAGGCACATTCGGATTGCCGAGGCTGAAGTCAAATACATTCTCCGCGCCGTAGATCTTTGCCAGACGGTTGCCTTCTTCAAACATCGCGCGGATCGCCGAACTGTTTGCCACCATGTTCTCCATTTTCTTTGATATCATCTGCTGTCACTCCTTTTCTCTTACGACGCCCTTCTCTTCCAGGAACGCCGGCCTGTACGAGAGTTTTGCCTTCCGAAGCCCTTCTGCCCCGGTATCTTCCTCTCTGTTAACATAAGTGTAATCCATGCATTCGTGCTGTACGAACTGCTGGTTGATCATAGGATACGCTCCCTCCACATCCGGGAACGCCTTCTCAATATGCACTACAAACGTGTCCGGGCTAAGAGGCTCTCCCACTGTAAACGCCACGATCCTCTCGCCGATCTTCAGGACTCCGCCTTTTAAGCCCAGCTCTTTGTACAATCGCAGTGAATTGAGCGTCACGCACATCTCTGCGTTCTTCTCCGGGTCCTCCTCGCACCCGTTCTGATTCCTCCATTTGAGCGCCATCTGAAAGCAGTCTTCCACATTGTCATCGTTCAAAGGCTCATAGGTCCAGTCCGGATACAGATTCTTGAACTTATTAATATGATTGCGCTTCCCATGGAGCTTCTTGCCCCCCAGCGTCGCAAGTTTTTCACTCTCATAGACATAATCCGCATAGTCCCGGTTATACTCCACGGCAAACCTGTCCGGATACCACTGGTCCAGCTGTGCGAACATCTCAGGTGTCACATTGTACAGCGCGAAGGGATGTCCTTTTTCCCTGCTGTATTCCATCAGGAAATCCAGCGCCTTCTTTATATTTTCCGGCTCTCCCGCAGGATAGGCAAACGCCAGCCCGTGATCTTCGCTCTTAAAGACAAGGGCATCCTCAATCACGGCATATTTCACCCTATAATGCCTTGACCAGAGATATACATTAACAAAGGTACGTTCGCAGCTCCGGCTGGGAGCTTTTTCGAAATAGGAAGAAATGATCTCCTTGTCTTCCAGCTCAGGCCGTTTAAATACTGGTTCTGTCATTTATCCTCAGTCCTCCATTTTCGCCAGTTTCGCAGTCTGGTCCGCAGCGATCAGACTGTCGATGATCTCGTCCAGGTCTCCGTTCAGGATGGAATCCAGCTTGTGCAGCGTCAGCTTGATCCTGTGGTCCGTCACACGTCCCTGCGGGAAGTTGTAGGTACGGATCTTCTCGGAACGGTCTCCTGTACCGATCTGGCTTCTTCTCGCCTCAGCCTCAGAAGCCTGCTGCTTCTCAAGCTCCAGGTCATACAGCTTGGAACGGAGCAGGCGGAATGCCTTCTCCTTATTCTGAAGCTGGGATTTCTCCGTCTGGCTGTAAATCACGATTCCTGTCGGGAAGTGGGTCAGACGGACTGCGGAATCTGTCGTATTGACACACTGGCCGCCGTTACCGGACGCACGCATCACGTCGATACGGATATCTTTCTCATCGATCACAACATCCACTTCCTCTGCCTCCGGCATGATCGCCACAGTTACCGTGGATGTATGGATCCTTCCGCCGCTTTCTGTCTCAGGAACTCTCTGGACACGGTGCACGCCGCTTTCGTATTTCAGACGGGAGTAAGCCCCCTGTCCTGTGATCATGAACACACACTCTTTGAAACCGCCGATCCCGTTCTCGTTGAGAGAGATCATCTCTGTCCTCCAGCCCCGGCTGTCCGCATAGTGCACATACATACGGTAGATCTCCGCGGCGAAAAGCGCCGCCTCGTCTCCGCCCGCGCCCCCGCGGATCTCCACGATTACGTTCTTATCATCGTTCGGGTCCTTGGGCAGAAGAAGGATCTTCAGTTCCTGCTCCAGCTCTTCCACGCGCTTCTTGGACTCGTTCAGCTCCTCCTTCGCCAGCTCGCGCATCTCCTCGTCAGACTCTTCCTCCAGGATGGCAAGGCTGTCGTCAATATTCTGCTTGCATTTCTTGTACTCATTGTATGCTTCCACGATGGGCGCAAGGTCGCTCTGCTCCTTCATCAATTTGCGGAATCTCTGCTGGTCATCCGCCGCTCCAGGCTCCTGCAGTTCTCCCATCACTTCTTCATACCGAATCAAAAGATCATCTAATCTGTCAAACATTTTCCTTTTGTCCTTTTCTATCAAACTCTACATTATCTAACTATATCTTCCATACACGACCCGGTCAAGCCCTGCCAGGTCTTTTTTCACCTGTATCCCTGTATATCCCGCGCAGCGCATCAGAGCGCTCACATCCTCTGCCTGGTCATATCCGATCTCAAAGATCAGGTATCCCCCCGGCAGGAGATACCGCCGAGACTCGCCCACGATACGCCGGTAGAAATACAGCCCGTCCTCTTTCCCGTCCAGTGCTTCCCTCGGGTCATGCAGCCTTACTTCCTCCTGGAGGGTGTCAATCTCCGCGCTGCGGATATAAGGCGGGTTGGAGAGGATCATGCCATATCTTTCCTTGATATTCTCAAATAAATCTCCGCGGATAAATTCTGCCCTGATTCCCAGCGCCTCCGCGTTTCTCTCCGCAACAGCGAGCGCTTCTTCTGAAAGATCGGCGCCTGTGCCCGATACCCTGCGGCTCTCTGCATCAGATGCAGAACGCCCGCCGTTTCCCGCGCCGGCAGCTGACAGCGGATGTCCCGCATAATGGAGGACGCTCAGAAGGATACACCCGGAACCAGTGCACATATCCAGGACCCGCATCTGCCCGTCCTCTTCTGTCACAGGGATCTCTCCTCTGCTCAGCAGGTCCAGCGCCTGCTCAACAAGGGTCTCCGTATCCTGACGCGGAATGAGGACATGTTCATTTACATGGAAATTCAATCCCATGAATTCCTGTTCCCCTGTAATATGCTGAAGAGGGACGCGCCGGCTTCTCCTCTCAAGGCAGGACTCGTACCGCGTCTGCTGCGCCCCTGTCATCTCCCGGTCCGGATCTGCATAGTAGGACGCTCGTCTGACTCCTGTCACATACTCCAGCAGATACCATGCGTCCAGATCCGGCTCCGGTATGCCCGCCTGCTCAAGAAGCTTCCTGCCCTCTGTGTACGCTCCTTTTAAAGTCACGTTCTTTTCCTCTTTAAAGACACCTTTTTCTGTCGTCCGCTGTTCCCGCATCACAGATTCTCCTTCTGCCACGCGCGCCAGTCAAACACTTCCTCAACCGCGCGGATGCCTACCTCGATCATGCTGTCATCCGGCTCCTTGGTAGTCATGTTCTGGACCCACATCCCGGGCCTGCTCAGCAGGTTCACCAAAAAGTTATCACTGTTTCCCGCCAGCCGGATGATCTCATAGGACACGCCCGCGATCAGAGGGAACAGCGCGATCCTGATGATCACGCGCAGCACCTGTGAATCCGTGGTGATAAAGAAACAGAAAATAATACTCACGATCATGACAAAGAAGAGAAAACTGGTCCCGCAGCGCTTGTGCTGCTTGGAGCTCTTCCGGACATTCTCCACATTCAGCTCCATGCCGTGTTCAATGCAGTTGATACATTTATGTTCCGCTCCGTGATACATAAATGTACGCTTAATGTCCTTTGTCCTTGAGATCAGGAAGACATAGAGAAGGAAGATCGCAACACGGATCACACCCTCAAATATCGTCATCGCTGCCCTGGAAGACGTATATTTCTCCACGAAACTGCTGAGAAAATACGGGAGCACCATAAAGAGCGCGACTGCAATGATCACCGCGATAACCATGGTCACGCTCATGATCACTTTATCCTGCTTCTCCTGCTTTGCCGCCTCTTCGGCTGTGAGCTCCTCTCCCTCTTCCTCTTCAAAAAAACTTGCCGAATACATCAGTGTGCGCATGCCGAGCACAAGAGAATCCACAAAACTGAAGATTCCTCTGATAAACGGGATCTTCAGCGGCGCTTTCCACGGGAGAAAACTGTGATAATCCTGTACGTCCACCGCAATCTCCCCGTCAGCCTTGCGGACTGCCACAGAATACTTCCCGCCGTTTCTCATCATGATGCCTTCCAGGACTGCCTGCCCGCCTATGTTCGATGATCTCATAATCCCTCCTGGTCTTTTCCTATGTTTTCTGATGCTTTCCTTGTCACGAACGATGCCTGACCCTTCTCTGAAAAAGGTCAGGCATCACACATTCCCGGTTACAAAAGAGGCTGAGATGCTCCCACCTCAGCCTGCTCTGTCTGTTCTTATTTAATACCGTATTTTTTGTTGAACTTGTCAACACGGCCGCGTGCCTGTGCTGCCTTCTGCTGTCCTGTATAGAACGGATGGCACTTGGAGCAGATCTCAACGTGGATGTTCTCCTTTGTAGAACCTGTCACAAAAGTGTTCCCACAGTTGCAGGTCACTGTTGCCTGATGATATTCCGGATGGATTCCTTCGCGCATGATTTTCACCTCTCTATTTTAAAATACTATTATAGTCTCTAAACAGCTTTCTCATTGTAGCATAAGATACTGTCTTTTGCAACTCTTTTTTAGATAAACTTCTGACGGATCACCTGATGCACCAGCTCTGCATTGGATTTGGTGCGTGTGAACATATTCAGGAGATTGTCCACTGCCTCTTCAGACTTCATCCCGTTCATCGCGCGGCGCATGATATAGATTGCCTCCTGCTCTTCTTTATTTAAGAGCAGATCCTCGCGCCTTGTACCGGATTTCGGGATGTCGATTGCCGGGAACACTCTTTTCTCCTGGAGTTTCCGGTCCAGGATCAGCTCCATGTTTCCGGTGCCTTTAAATTCCTCGTACACCACGTCGTCCATCTTGCTTCCCGTATCCACAAGCGCTGTCGCAAGGATGGTCAGGCTGCCGCCCTCCCGCATATTCCTTGCAGCTCCGAAGAACCGCTTCGGGCTGTAAAGCGCTGCCGGGTCGAGACCGCCGGACAGAGTCCTTCCCGAAGGCGGCACGATCAGGTTATACGCTCGTGAAAGCCTGGTGATGCTGTCCAGGAGGATCATAACGTCCTTCCCGTGTTCTACCAGACGTTTCGCCCTGGCGATCACCATTTCAGATACCCTTTTATGGTGCTCCGGGAGTTCGTCAAAAGTAGAGTGGATCACTTCTACGTTCGGTCCTGAGATTGCTTCTTTGATATCTGTTACCTCTTCCGGTCTTTCGTCAATCAGCAGGATCAGCAGATGCATGTGGGGCTCTGTCTTCTGGACAGAAAGCGCCACCTCTTTTAAAAGAGTCGTCTTTCCGGCCTTAGGCGGTGACACGATCATTCCTCTCTGACCCTTTCCGATCGGGGATACCAGATCCATGATCCTCATTGCCGTGCTGCTTCCCGGCGTTTCCAGCCGGATCCTCTGATTCGGGAAGATGGGGGTGAGATCTTCGAAATTCTTCCTCTTCATGGCTTCCGCCGGACGCAGGCCGTTGATCGTAGACACATAGAGAAGAGCGCTGAACTTCTCTCCCTGCGTCTTTACGCGCGTATTGCCTGTAAGGATATCCCCTGTCTTCAAGCCGAACCTGCGGATCTGCGCCGGAGACACATAGACATCATTCTCACCCGGGAGATAATTATCACTGCGGATAAAACCGAACCCGTCCTGCATGACTTCCAGAATACCGTTTGCGGTATTTCCGCTGTCAAGCTGCTCGATGTCTGTCTCCGCTTTCTTCTCCTTCATCTCTTCTCTGACTTCTTCCCTTGCCTCAGTTGCGGCTTCTTCCTGCGCTTCTTTCTCGTCAAGGGCAAGCATGGCATCGATCAGTTCGCTTTTCTTCAGCGTGGAAACACCTCTCATCTTTCTTGCCTTTGCAAGCTCCTTCAGTGTTGCCAGGGGAAGCGATTCAT
>DXCD01000061.1 GCA_019116185.1 Candidatus Mediterraneibacter stercorigallinarum | reverse complement strand
AGCTTGTTTAGTTTGTACAGTGACTTGTCGCCAGTTTCTTAACTTGACATTCGCTCCACGGAAAACCCGCCGTTGCTTATTTCTTTGCTCAGGCGGCAACCTCACGCTTCATCGCTATCATGTCACAGCCCTATCAGTATAAAAGATTCAGGAATTTATTTCAAGTGGTTTTTTATGAAAATTGTATTTTTTTAAGTACAATCCGATATAAAAGACATCTGCCGGACACAGTGCCGGGATAATGCTCTATCACAGCAGAATCCGGCTGCCCGCCCGGCAGATCATAATCTTCGTTTCAAATTTTCAATCTAATACTATTTTCTATACTTTTTCCGCAATACACAGGTGCATGCAGCAGCACAAACCACTGCAAGACCTCCCCATAAAGCCGGCGCCGCAGCATCTCCGGTCTTTACAGACGGGCTGACAGGGTTCTCCGGATTCTCCTGCGAAGATGAAACCGGCGAATCCCACATCAGGACATATGGAGAGAAGCTGTCCGCGGTAAAACTGATTCCATATTCATCGGTCTGTATCTCCATCACTTCTGTTTCAGCTCCGGCAATCAGATCCGCCACCTCTCCAGTCTGCATTTCGCGGTTCAGGTCTTTGAAATGCACCAGATAGAATTTAGTGCCCGCATCCGTTCCCTCAGGATAGGGCCAATAAACAGTGACCGGTCCGTCGGCTTTCAGCCAGGCATTTCCGTTATTTGCATCTACAAGGTCAATGTATTTTGCCTCATACTGCGGGCGGCTGAATTCAGTATTCAGAACTTTCAGAGCCGCATTCTTAAGAAGCTCTCCATAGTTACCCGCGCCATCTTCAGATGATACCACATCATCGAATAACAGCGACGGCTTCGCTCCTTCGCCTGCCTCAATCCGGCTTTCATTGATATAGAATGCTGTATCCGGCGCAACAATGCCTGCCGCCTGTTTTAAAGTTCCTTCCTCAGTCAGAACTTCATCTGAGGAGGTCACGATCTCTGTCACTGACTCCGCCTGTTCTTTTGTCACATAGCGGACTCTGAGCCTGCCCGTGGCCAGCTCCACGGGGATATTGAGAATTTCATTTTCTGCAATGCGGATCTCCGCGGTGAGACTGTCACTGTCTGCTCCAAGATAGAACTCCATGTCATAGTCTTCATATAAGGCGTCCTTAATTGAAAACTGATCACTGGTACGGATATTCCCTTCATCGTCTGTATACTTCATAAGTACAGGCTCCAGTCCGTCAACAGGCACAAGGCGGTACACATATCTGCCGTACGCCATTGAATATCCGCTGCTGTACATTTGCAGCGTCCACGCCTCTCCTGTCGAAGGATTTTTAAACGTGACATAGTCAGACAGGTCGAGGACATAGCTCTGCGCCCCATTATCGTCAGTAACTTCTGTTATATCACCAGAGTCCTGCCATACTTCTTTAAGCATTGCATCAATTTCATCAGGCAGAGTGACATAGCATCCGGTCTCCGGCAGGCTGTCAGAGCTCTGGAATTCTCCGGTCAGCCCGTCCGACACAACGCCTTCATATCCCTCTTCCCCGTTCATATAGGCTGTTATGTCCACAGGCCGGATAACGGCGCTGCCCTCCATATATGTATTCGTAAATTCAGCAACAGGAAGCGCTATACCGTCCACATATGTTATCTCATATTCCGTTCCGTCAGGATTCCCCTGATCGTCCGTAACACGGGTAAGGGTGTATGTCTCCTGCCAAAATGCAGACCACTTGTCCGGCTTCTGCACATTAATGTTCAGCTCCCAGACTGCCTTTGACGTGACAAGATCTGACTGCCCCGGGCGCTCCTCGGTAATACGGAACGTATAATCCCCGTCCGCGATCAGCGGGAAAAGCACCCCATTATCATTTATTTCCTCGTGGCCATAGATATAAATCAGCCCCGCTCCCCACATTCCCTCTGTAACATCAAGATATGGCGCTAAATATGACAGCAGATTTCCCTCTTGTTCTGCAGAATCATTCCCGACAGGAGGAGTGAATCTTGCCGCAGTAATGGTATCATCATAAGTAAGATATCCATTTTCCGCATAATAGACTGCCTGTTCACTTATCGGTTCCACATGGAATGTAAACGTCTCACCCTCCGCCGGCTCTCTTCCTTCAATCAGCTTATTCACTATTACAGGTGCCTGTATTTCCTTAACAAGGGCGTTGGGCGCAACAGGATACGAGCTGCTTTCTGCTGCTTCAGCCTGCGGCGCCATGCCAGCCAGCATGGCAGCTGTCAAAAGGAAAGCAGCAAGTTTTCTGAAAATTTTCATTTGTGTAACTCCTTTCATAGAAACTGCATTTTAACAGTACTTCTGCACCATGGGAAATAATTACAGATTCTTCTATAACAAATGCATCTTCGTAATTTAGATCCCAGTTCCCCAATATACTTCCGATTGTTATTATACATTTTACCGCCAAAAATATCTACCACTTTTTTCCATTCCCCTGTCCGGCGCGAATGCTGTCAGTCCACATTGACCTTTATCCGATTTCGGATTATAATTCTCCTCAGCATTCAGGCAGATCCGTTCCGGGAAATATATAGAACTCCTGAGAAAAGAAGTCAGCAGGATCACAAGCCGGCCATCAAACGATAAGGAGACTCATACATGAATTCTACTGCACTTTTTATAAAAACATCCCCCATCAAACTTTTCTTCCTGGCTTCCATTCCGGGTGCTGTCAGCATGTTTGCCAGCGCCCTGTATTATACCCTGGACGGAATCTTTGTGGGACACTTCCTCGGGGAGACAGCTTTTGCCGCCCTGAATCTCGCCATGCCTTTCGTGATCATCAACTTTTCTCTTGCCGACCTGATCGGCGTGGGCTCAGCGATCCCTATTTCCATCAGTCTGGGAAAAGAGCAGAAAAAGGAGGCTGATAACCTCTTTACCTGCGCCTGCCTTATGATCGTCGCCGCCGGAGCGCTCATCGGCGCCGTTATGTTTGCGGCAGCTCCCCTCTTGATCCGCCTGATGGGCGCCGAGGGGAATTTCGCAGAACTGGCAGTACAGTATTTGAGGGTATACGCGCTCTGCTCGCCGGTAACAACGATCATTTTCGCCGTGGATAATTACCTTAGGATCTGCGGATATATCCGGGGCAGTCTGTTTGTCAACCTTTTAATGTCCGTTTTAAGCGCTGTACTGGAATTCCTCTTCCTCGGAGTATTCCGATGGGGCATATGGGCAGCCGCGCTCGCCACCTGTTCAGGCATGTTCATCTGCACTGTCATTGCCTTTGTCCCGTTTTTCCGTGAAAAGGCAGTCCTCAGATTCTGCCGTCCGCATTTTACAGTCAGCCTCGTCCGCCAGATTATCACCTGCGGGACTCCAAACTTCCTGAATAACATCGCCGGCAGAATTACTTCTATATTAATGAACGTGATCCTCGTCCGCCTTGGAGGCGAAATGGCTGTATCTGTCTACGGAATCCTGATGTTTGCAGAAGGCCTGATACAGCCGCTTCTCTACGGCATGTGCGATTCCCTCCAGCCCGCGGTAGGATACAACTGGGGCGCTCAGAAATTTTCCAGGGTGCGCGCAATCGAAAAGTGCTGTTTCACTGCGAGCGGCATCTTATCTCTCTTATCAGTAGTGTTAATGGCGCTTTTCCCCGAGCAGCTCACCCGCCTCTTTATATCCGGTGCCGGACCGGATGTGACGGCCATGTCCGTCACTGCAATCCGGCTTTTCAGCCTCACTTATATTACCCGGTGGTTTTCTTTTGCCACGCAGAGCTATATGCTTGCCATTGAAAAACCGCTGCCCGCATCCCTGATTTCCGTATCCACGGCCCTGATCTTTCCCGTAATATTGATCATTGCGCTGTGGCCTTTCGGGCTGACCGGGATCTGGCTGAATTTTGCCGGAACATCCGCCCTGGCCGCCGTGATGTCCGCAGTTATCCTGACAAGACTGCGGGCCGAGCTGTCCAAACCCGATGCTCCCAATCTTCCATCGATATAGGAAAATATAAGAATCATCTTGCTTTGCACACAAAAAACGGATGCTGTTTGAGGATCATCTCAAATTCAGCATCCGCTTTTACATTTCACATATTTTCTCAACTGATTCTGCTCTTCGCTTTTCAATTTCTAAGCAAAACTCTTATCTGCCTTCTTTCACTTCCGCGAATTCCCTCTGGATCTCCCCAGACGGCTCCGGCGTCAGCAGAGAAACTACAACAATGCACAGACTGGAGAAGATGAATGCCGGCAGGAGTTCATAGATATCCCACAGGCCTCCCAGAGGACGCACAAGCAGATTCCACACGAAGACCATTCCCGCGCCGCCGAGCATTCCCGCGATCGCACCGGCCCTGGTAGTTCTCTTCCAGAACAGGCTGAAGAGCATCAGCGGTCCGAACGTAGCTCCGAATCCTGCCCAGGCAAAACTTACAATGGTAAAGATAACACTATTCTCATCCAGCGCGATAACGATCGCGACAATCGCGATCAAAAGCAGCGTCAGTCTTGAAACATTCAGCACTTCCTTGTCAGACGCTTTCCTGCGGAACAGCCCCTGATAAATATTCTTTGCGAACGCGGAAGCCGCAATCAGAAGATAAGAATCCGACGAGCTGATCGTTGCCGCCAGAATACCCGCCATTACAAAGCCTGCAAGCAGCGGAGGGAGCAGGTTGGTGGAGAGGAGGATAAATACATTCTCCGCCTCCGAGGAAGTCGTGAGGGCAGTCGGATATAATGTTCTTCCCACAAGACCGATAAATACTGCGATTGACAGAGAAATAACAACCCACACCGTCGCAATGCGCCGGGAACGTTTTAACTCACTCTCATGCCGGATCGCCATGAACCGGAGCAGCACCTGAGGCACGCCGAAGTATCCCAGCCCCCATGCAACCGCTGAAGCGACGGGCAGGAATCCGTATGATGCCGCCTCCCCGAAAAGAGGCACGCCGTCTGCCGCCTGCTGCACTCCATCTACTGTCTGCGGAGTCGCCATACCGAAGAAATCCAGGAATCCGGGGATGTCCTTAACATTGTTCAGCACAGCGTCAAGCCCGCCGGCCGAAGCCGTACCAACACACACGATAACAGCCAGCGCAATGATCATTACCATGGCCTGCATGAAATCTGAAGCACTCTCTGCCAGGAACCCCCCGATGATCGTATAGATCAGCACGAATACTGCTCCCACAATCATCATCGGGACATACGGCAGGTCAAACAGAGTGGAAAAGAGCTTGCCGCATGTCACAAGGCAGCTTGCCGCGTAAACTGTAAAGAAAATCAGAATAAATAATGCCGCAATCGTCATGATCACTTTGCGTTTTTCGTGAAAACGATTGGAGAAATATTCGGGAATCGTAATCGCGTTTCCCGCCTTCTCACTGTAACGGCGCAGTCTCTTAGAGACGATCAGCCAGTTAATATATGTACCTGCCGCCAGACCGATGGCTGTCCACGCCGCGTCAGCAATGCCGCACCAGTACGCCACGCCCGGCAGTCCCATAAGCAGCCATCCTGACATATCCGACGCTTCCGCGCTCATCGCCGTCACCCACGGGCCGAGGCTTCTGCCTCCGAGGAAATAAGCGTCTGAACTTGCATTTGCCTTTCTCGCAAAAGTAACACCTAAGATGATTACCACAGCCATGTAAATGACCATAGCGATCAGGATCTGTAAAGTATCTCCCATTCCATTTTGTCCTTTCTGTTTTCCATACCGGACATACCAGTACTTATTTCTGTGCCTTAACCGAAGAAATTTCCGCTCTAAATCTGTCTTCTTGACACAATATAAAGTTAATTATAAACAAATTATAAAGTTTTGGCAATCATTTTCTATGTTTTGCCTTTCCCGCCTTCCTATGTTCTGCCTTTCCCGCCTTCTCGCAGATCCAGCCTTCCGCGCGGAAATAGATCTTCCTCACGAACTCATTCTCCTCTTCCGTTATCTCTCCGCATCCGTATGCCGCCCGGCTGACAATCTCCACCATCCGCTCCGCTTCCTCCCTGCTCACACACGGAAAGGCTTCCGGGAGCTTCTCTGAAAAATCTTCTTCCATTCCATGATAGCCCGTCATACAGCCCGCGGCATGCAGCATCTTGAGGAATCTCCCGAAGACCGCCCGGCAGTTCATGCGCTCGATTTTCCGCTTTCTGCTCAGTTTCGCATAGTCCAGAAACAGCGGAAGAAGTATCAGGCTTTCTGTAAGGACAGCAGCAAGGACCAAAATCAGATCATGATATTTATCCGGATCTATCTGAATCAAAAACCCCCACGCACCTTCTTCTTCCCCGCTCTGACCTGTTCCCACCTCTCCCCCGCTGTCCGCCTGCGTGCCGGAAGTATCCGCGCGGAGATCTATTGCAGAAACGATTCCTTCCAGCGCTTCTGTATCCATTCCCGGATAAGAAGTGCTGTAGCTGCCGTCAGACGCGGGCGTCACCTCAACCGGAGTCCACCCGTAATCTTCCAGAAAGATTTCCGTCCATGCATGTGCAGATTCATCTGTCACCTCAGCCAGCCACGTGCCATCCTCCTGCTGTATAAAATCCGATGGCTGCAGGGCATATCCGGACGCGTACCTTGCGGGGAATCCGAAGAGCCTGTACATCAGGTCCATTTGTCTCTTCCTCATATTCTTTCACCCACAACTGGTCCGTCCTGGCAGTCTGATTCCAGTGGATATGGCGGATCGAATCCCCATCCCGGTATTCCCGGATCTGCCGGATCTCCTCAAAGCCGCTTCCCGGTGCAAAGGAACTCTGCCGCTCCGGCATCTCGTTCCCGCCGGAAGCAGGGTCTGCCTCTATTTTCATCTCATAACGCCTGGGGAAGACAGCTACCTCCATCACAGCATTGACCTTCTGTTTCTGAGAGAATAAAGAGAGATAATCAAACACTTTTAAGGAAACCGCCTCATAAGTCAGAATCCCGCAGTGTCCGGCTGTATCCTCGTAAGAAATACAGTCCGCTCCCTGTTCGCTGCTCCCGCTTACTTTTCTTTTTTCCTTTTGCGCATCCCTGTTCTGCGAGATCCTGATCTGCATCAGGAATCTGCTGACCGGAAGTTTCCCGTTATTGTCCGTCTTCAGCTTCCAGACAAATGTTCTGTCTCTTTCAGCCCAGATCAGTTTATCTGCAAAACCGGCCCTCAGGTGCCTGTTCAGATATACGGACAAGCCAAACATAACCGCCATAAGAAAGAACTGTGTCAGAAACAGTACCATCAGAGCCGGACTTTCATACATCCCCGCAATATAAAAAATGAAAAGAAGAAGGGCGAGAAAAGCAAATTTCTTCATCTGCGTTCCTACCCCATCGGCGGTATTTCCACGGTCTCCTCCACCTCCCGCAAGGCTTCTTCTTTCGTCCGTCCTTCCATCCTTGCCGCGCCGGACAGAGAGACCCTGTGGGCAGCCACATAAGAGAACTGGCCGCTCACATCAGCAGGCGTCACATAATCCCTCCCGCTCATCCACGCCGCCGCCTTTGCCATCTGCACCAGGGCAATGGTCGCTCGCGGACTTGCTCCTCTCTCGAGGACCGCATGGTCCCGCGTAGCGCGCACAAGTTTCAGCGCGTAGTCATAGATCACATCTTTCATATATACCTGATAGATCTCCCTCTGCGCCTCAACAAGCAGATTGCAGAAAACGCTTCCCGGCTGATAGACGAACTTCTCCTCCTCCCGCCGGTATACCGAGAATCCGGTCAGATCCGACGGGAGCACGTCCGGAGTAAACTGAACCCGCCTGTAATCCAGCTGCATAGCTCTTGAAAACGCTACTGCCAGAGTTGTCTTCCCTACGCCCGGGATATCTTCCAGAAGCACATGCCCGTTTGCCAGAAACGCGGTCATGATCTCCCTGATCTTCTCATCTTTCCCCAGAATCACACGGTTTACCTGCTCCAGAACCCGGAGCACTGCCGGGTATAATTTGCTTTTCATCCTTTTTAATCCTTTCGCATTGATGCCCCTCACAAATTACGCACGGATAAATAACTCTTTTTTGTCTCTTTATATTTTATGACCGGTACAGTCAACAGGCAAATACTTAATTCACATAGAGCAGCATGCCCGGGAGGTATCGATTTGAGATACCTTGAGTTTCCGCAAACTGCATTGAAAAGATAGATAT
>DXCD01000060.1 GCA_019116185.1 Candidatus Mediterraneibacter stercorigallinarum | reverse complement strand
TGACCCCCTTTCACAAAAATCTCACACAAAGGAGCAATCTGTGTATCATGCACTCTTCAAATTTACAAGAACTCATACAATTTCTGGAAACCAGCCCTTCGTGTTTCCATGCCATAGACAATATAAAAAATATCCTCTCCAAAGAACAATTCGTACAATTACGTGAGAATGAAAAATGGCAGATCCGCAGGGGCGGCAGATATTTCGTCACGCGGAATGATTCTTCTGTCATCGCCTTTACCGTGCCGGAACAGGAGATGGCGGGCATGCGGATCATTGCAAGCCACAGCGATTCCCCGGCATTCAAGGTCAAGGAAAATCCGGAGCTGGAAGCGGACGGACATTATATCAAACTGAATGTGGAAGGCTACGGAGGAATGCTCTGCGCGCCATGGTTGGACCGCCCTCTTTCCGTGGCAGGACGGATCATCGTAAAGGACAGCTCCGGCAGGCTCTCCTCCCGCCTGGTCAACATTGACCGGGATCTTGTCCTGATCCCGAATCTTGCGATCCATATGAACCGGGAAGCCAATGCCGGATACAAATACAATGCCCAGAAAGACATGCTCCCTCTCTATGGCAGTCTCACGGCAAAAGGGACATTTATGGAGCTGATCGCCGATGCCGCAGGCGTAAAGAAGGATGACATCCTCGGGCACGACCTCTTTCTCTATAACAGGCAGCCAGCAAGCATATGGGGCGCTTCGGAAGAATTTATCTCCTGCGGGCGTCTGGACGACCTGCAGTGTGCCTTTGCAGCGCTGAAAGGCTTTCTTGCCGGAGAGAAATCATCCCATCTGGCAGTCTGCTGCGTGCTGGACAACGAAGAAGTGGGCAGCTCGACCAAACAGGGCGCGGCGTCCACCTTCTTATATGATACGCTCACGAGGATGCACGACAGCCTTGGCCATACCCGGGAGGATTATCTGATCCATCTGGCGGACAGCTTCATGCTCTCCGCTGACAATGCCCACGCTGTGCATCCGAACCACCCGGACAAGTCCGATCCCTCCAACCGGCCTTACTTAAACGGCGGCATTGTGCTGAAGTTCAATGCGAATCAGAAATACTGTACAGACGGCATTTCCGCGGCAATGTTCCGGGACATCTGTAATGAGGCAGGCGTGCCGGTCCAGACCTTTTCCAACCGTTCGGACATGGCAGGCGGTTCAACCCTCGGAAATATCTCCAACACACAGGTCGCGCTCAACACCGCAGATATCGGACTGCCTCAGCTCGCCATGCATTCTCCCTACGAGACAGCAGGCGTGGAGGACACCGAGTATCTGACCCGCGCGGCAGAGAAATTTTACTGCTGATACATGTCTGATTTTAATCAGGCAGGACCAATTACTCTTTAGACTATAATCCGTAAAGGAGGACATTATTATGGCACTGAAAATCGGAATGATCGGAACAAACTTCATCAGCGACGACTTCTGCGAAGCCGCGGCACAGGTTCCCGGAGCAGAGATCTGCGCCATCTACTCCCGCAAACAAGAGACCGGGGATGCCTTTGCCGCAAAGCACGGAATCCCCAGGGTGTATACAGACTTTGACGAATTCCTGGACTCAGATCTGGACGCAGTCTATGTGGCTTCCCCTAATTTTGCCCACTGCCCCCAGACCCTCCAGGCACTGAAACGCAAAAAACATGTTCTCTGTGAAAAGGTCATGGCAGTCAACGAGCAGGAAGTCCGCTCCATGATCGACTGCGCGCGGGAGAACACCGTTGTCCTCCTGGAAGCGATGCGCCCGGACTTTGATCCTGCCTTTGACCTGATCGAAGAAAATCTGCCCCGGATCGGAAAGCTTCGCCGCGCCACTTTCGAGTTCTGCCAGTATTCCAGCCGGTACGACAGCTACCGGGAAGGCATTATCCAGAACGCATTCAATCCCGAGCTCGGAAATGCAGCGGTCATGGATATCGGTGTGTACTGTATCCATTCTCTTGTCCGCCTTTTCGGAATGCCCAAAAGCATCCGGGCACTCTCCACGAAACTGCCAAACGGGTTTGACGGCAGCGGCATTGTTCTCATGGAATATGACGGCATGACCGCAGAAGCCGTGTACTCCAAGATCTCTGTCTCCGTAAATCCCAGCGTCCTTCAGGGAGAGGACGGTTCGATCATGATCGACTACATCAGCAGGCCAGAGACAATCAGACTCCGTCTCAGAGAAGGCTCGCGTGATCCTCTGGAAGGCGGAAATATAGAAAAACTCCCCTTCACCCCTGTGAAAAACAATATGATATTTGAAATACAGGAATTTTTAAAACTGGTTGAGAAGAACGAAGTGAATCACAAATATCTGAAATATTCACTGGATACGATCCGTGTGCTCGACGAAGTAAAACGTCAGATCGAAATCCGATTTTAAGTATCAGCACAATCAAAAGCAGCCTGACAGACAGAGCGCGGTCTTGCTCTAATCTGTCAGGCTGTTCTCTTAATTCTCTTCTAAAATCTCACGCCACCTGGCATTATCATTCATAAAACGAAACGCCTCATCCTCTTTAAACATTTTGATCAGATTCTGCTTCATCTTATCCCCGGTAAAGAGATCCGATTCTGTATTTTTAAATACGACGTGCCCATAGAGCGGAGACTCTGTGAAATTTCTGATCCCTTGAATACTTGAAAGCATCTTCTCCGCAGTATCCGCCACTGTCGCTTCATCTTTTTCCACCGCGGCAAGCTCAAGCCTTCCCATGATCTCATAATATTCTCCCATCTCAAAGAGCCGGGCGAGCGCCTCTTGCTTTCCCACATAATAATGCGCCTTTTCCATATCCTCTTCCTGGAGAGCCAGCATATACAGGCTGTTAAAGACCGCGCTCAGTATCTGATAGTCAGCGAACAGCAGCTCCTCATATGCTTTGTACGCCTCCTGCTTCCTCCCCGTTTTTCCGTAAATGACTGCCTGCCTGCGCTTTCTTTCCGGATTCTGTTTCGAAAAATACTCCAGATACTTTTCTGCTTCTTCATACTGCTCTTTTCTCAAATAGAGATTATACAGCGACTCAGCCGCGCTGTACCGGACATCTTCGTTTTTGCTTTCCAGCGCCCTTGTATAACATTCCGTAATGAACAGATCGTATTTGTCCGTATCCTGTACTTCTTTCAGAAGCCGATGCGCATCCAGCATCAGCGCCAGCTGCCACGTGAGCTGCTCACAGTTCGGATATCTCTCCAGAGTCTTTTTGATGAAATCAAACGTCTCTTCGTAGGTGCTGTTCTGAAATCTGCTGTCCACTTCAGCGATAATCTGCTTGATCTCCTCAGCTGTCAGCTCCTCTTTAAAAGACAGCAGCGTGTCCACGGAAATATCCAGAAGCCTCGCGATCGGCGCCAGAAGCAGGATATCCGGATAAGAATTTCCGTTCTCCCATTTATTAACCGCAGGCGGTGTGACGCCCAGCCGCTTTGCCATCTCCTCCTGCGTCATATTTCTTTCTTTTCTGTATTTTCGTATGGTCTCTCCAATCTGCATATATAACGCCTCCTATTCGAATGATTCCGCATCGGCCTTTGCTGATTTCAGCATAACAGACCGGCATCTTTTCCACAACTGAGCAGACGTTATATTAACGGTATATAAAATTAACTGCCACTCAGCATACAGCTAATTCACAGCTCATCTCATGCCACTCTTCTCCGCCCCAGCCGGACCCCGAGATTCCATTATCCCGGAACCCCATCTTCTCATACATCCCCACCTTTGATTCCAGGCAGGTCAGGATCAGCTTCTTCCTGCCGCGCTGCGCCTCCCTGCATTGATACTGCCGCATGATCTCACTCGCCAGCCCCTGTCTCCGATATTCCGGCAGCACATCCAGACCAAGGAGCATGATATTCTCTCCTTCCGGGTCATGCAGGCCGGCATCCATAAAGAACGCGTCCCGGAACACATGCTCATCCGTTGCCTGTCCATTCAAAAAACCTGCCAGCTTCCCTGTCTCTCTGTCCACTGCAGCAAGAAACAGATCCGGCACTGCTGCCACCCGCTCCCGCATCATTGCCTCTGTACACGCCTCGTTGGGCGGGAAGCAGATCCGTTCGATCTCCGCTGCCTGTCCCGCTTCATCCGGGCGGATATTCCGAAATTCAAACCTCTCATTCAGCTCTTTGC
>DXCD01000059.1 GCA_019116185.1 Candidatus Mediterraneibacter stercorigallinarum | reverse complement strand
CATATTCTCAATAAACTCAATATCAATATTCCCGTTTATAAAGTCCGGATGGTTCAGGATCTCATACTGATAATCCACGTTCGTGTCAATCCCTTCAATGATCACTTCCCCTAAAGCGCTGCGCATCTTTTTGATCGCTTCGCTCCGGTTCTTTGCATGTACGATCAGCTTCGCCAGCATAGAATCATAGTAGGGCGGCACTGTATAGCCGCTGTAAATCGCAGCGTCAATCCGCACTCCCTTACCTCCCGGAAGGTACATATCTGTGATCGTTCCAGGTGAGGGGCGGAAATTCTTTGCCGGATTCTCCGCATTGATCCTGCACTCAATGGCATGTCCTGTAATATGGACGTCTTCCTGTTTATAACTTAAAGGCTGCCCGTCCGCGATCCGGATCTGCTCTTTGATCAGGTCAATCCCAGTGACCCATTCCGTCACCGGATGCTCTACCTGGATCCTGGTATTCATCTCCATGAAATAGAAATTCCCGTTCTTTTCCAGCAGGAATTCAATTGTCCCGGCATTGGTGTAATGAGCCGCTTTTGCCGCCTTCACGGCAGCCTCTCCCATCTTCTGACGGAGCTCCGGGGTCAGCGCCATGGACGGGGATTCCTCGATCATTTTCTGGTGGTTTCTCTGGATGGAGCAGTCACGCTCTCCTAAATGGATCACATTGCCGTGCTCGTCCGCAAGGATCTGGAACTCGATATGCCGGGGATGCTGCACAAAATGTTCAATGTACATCGTGTTGTCCCCGAACGCCATCTGAGCTTCCTTCTGCGCTGTGTTAAAGCTGTTGGCAAATTCTTCCGGCGTCTCCGCCACGCGCATTCCTTTACCGCCGCCTCCGAGCGCTGCCTTCACGATCACCGGATACCCGATCTCGTCGGCGATCTGCGCTCCGGTCTCTGCGTCAAAAATCGGCTCTTTGCTTCCCGGTATAACCGGAACGCCTGCATTGATCATCGTATTTCTTGCCTCTGACTTATTTCCCAGGCTCTGAATGACCTCTGATTTTGGTCCGATAAATGTAATATTACACTGCTCGCACAATTCTGCGAACTTACTGTTCTCCGACAAAAAGCCAAATCCCGGATGGATCGCGTCTGCCCCTGATATCAGTGTTGCGCTGATGATATTCTGCATGTTCAGATAACTCTCAGAAGATGGCGCAGGTCCGATGCAGACTGCTTCGTCCGCAAGCTGTGTATGAAGCGCTTCCCTGTCTGCCTCTGAATACACGGCGACTGTCTCTATCCCCATCTCGCGGCACGCGCGTATGATCCTGACAGCGATCTCCCCGCGGTTTGCGATCAATACTTTTCCAATCATTTCTATGCTACTCTCCTACCATAAATGTCAGCTCCGCGCTGACAACTACCTTGCCGTCCACATAAGCTGTCGCCTGTCCGACTCCGACCGGTCCCTTGCTCTTAATGATCTTTGTTTCCAGTTTCAGTGTGTCTCCCGGAAATACCATTCCTTTAAAGCGGCACTTCTGAACACCCCCAAAAAATGCGATCTTCCCTTTATTCTCCGGCATGCTGAGGATTGCCACTGCTCCGGTCTGAGCCAGCGCCTCAAGGATCAGCACGCCCGGCATCACTGCCTTCTGCGGGAAATGTCCTTTGAAGAAATCTTCGCGGTATGTCACTGCTTTATATCCGACTGCATATTCCCCGGGCACATAGTCTTCGATCTTATCGATCAGAAGGAACGGATGTCTGTGGGGGATGATCTCCTGAATCTGTTCAACATTTAAACTATTCATAATTCCATGCACCTTTCTATTTCTCTGTTCAACTGCAGGCCCGTCTGCGCGGGCATCCTGACGCGCGCCGCATGTGCGGACTAGCTTATAACAAAGAGCGGCTGTCCGTACTCTACTGCCTCGCCGTTCTCAACAAGGATCTCTGTCACTGTGCCAGCAAAATCGCTCTCGATCTCATTCATCAGCTTCATCGCCTCAACAATGGCAAGCACCTGGCCTTCCTTCACGCTGTCGCCCACTTTAACAAATGGCTCTGCGTCCTCAGCCGGAGCTGCATAAAAAGTACCCACGAGCGGAGACTTCACGATATTTCCTGCCGGAGCCGCTGCCTGAATGCCGGTTACCGGTGCTGCCGGGACCGAAGCCGCAGGCATCGCTGACGGCGCGATCACCGGCGCTGCCAGCGGAGCCGCCGGAGCCTGTACCTGCACGATCTTATCGCCTGCTTTCTTAAGGGAAAGTTTTACGCCGTCCTCTTCATATTTGAACTCCGTAAGAGTTGAATCTGAAACAGCTTTAACCAGTTCTAATACCTGTTCTATTTTCATCCTGTACACCTCTTACCCTTCATATCTCTTTAACAGCAGTGTCGCATTGTGTCCGCCGAACCCGAGAGAATTGGTCAGGACATAATTCACGTCCTTTTCAACCGGCGCGCCTACTGCATAGTTCAGGTCACACTCCGGATCCACGTTCTCTGTTCCCACTGTCTGATGGATAAATCCGTCTTCAATACTCTTTACACAAACAACAAATTCAACGCCGCCTGCTGCCCCGAGCAGATGTCCGATCATAGACTTTGTAGAATTCACTACAACATCCTTCGCCGCGTCGCCAAGCGCGAATTTGATTGCCTTTGTCTCGAACAGGTCGTTGTGATGGGTGCTTGTTCCGTGTGCATTGATATAATCAATCTGCTCCGGAGCCACGCCTGCTTCCTTCATGGCTAATTTCATCGCCATTCCCGCGCCTTCTCCGTCCTCTGCCGGCGAAGTGATGTGGTATGCGTCTCCGGTCGCGCCGTATCCCACCAGCTCTGCGTAGATCTTTGCGCCTCTCGCTTTCGCATGCTCCAGTTCTTCCAGGACAACGATACCTGATCCCTCGCCCAGAACAAATCCGTCTCTGTCCTTGTCAAACGGGCGGGAAGCATGTTCCGGGTCATTGGTCGTGGACAGCGCGGTCAGCGCCGTAAATCCCGCGATGCCTGTGGGGCATACAGAAGCCTCTGTACCTCCGGCCACCATTACATCCGCATCGCCATACTGGATCGCGCGGAACGCATCTCCGATACAGTGTGTACCGGACGCACAGGCTGTCACTACATTTGTACATTTTCCCTTCAGGCCCAGCTGGATCGAAATATTCCCGGCCGCCATGTTAGAGATCATGAGCGGAACCATCAGCGGGTTCACCTTGTTCGGTCCCTTTGTCAGGATCTTCTCATAGTTCGTCTCCACACACTGCAGGCTGCCGATCCCGGAGCCCACGATCACGCCCACGCGGTACGGATCTTCCTTCTCCATATCCATTCCCGCATCCTCGAACGCTTCCTTAGCCGCGGCAACCGCGTACTGTGAAAACAGTTCCATCCTCTTCGCCGCTTTAAAATCCATGCGCTCCTTCGCTACAAAATCCTTCACCTCAGCCGCGATCTGCACCTTAAAATCAGACGCGTCAAACTTCGTGATCGGTCCGATCCCGACCTTACCTTCCCTGATACCGGCCCAGAACTCATCCACCGTATTCCCGATCGGCGTTACAGCCCCCAGACCAGTCACAACAACTCTTCTCTTCATAATCCAATCCTCCTACATCGCCATTCCGCCGTCCACATTCAGCACCTGCCCGGTAATATACCGCGCCTCATCCGATGCCAGAAATGCCACTGCATTCGCGATATCTTCTGTCTCTCCAAATCTTCCCAGCGGGATCTGCGCCACAGCGCCTTCCTTCACTTTATCGGACAATACCTCTGTCATCTCTGTATTGATGAACCCGGGCGCCACGGCATTCACTGTGACACCGCGGCTTGCAAGCTCTCTTGCCGCAGACTTTGTCAGCCCGATCACTCCTGCCTTGGACGCAGAATAATTTGCCTGCCCTGCATTTCCAAGGACGCCGGAAACGGAAGACATATTAATGATGCGTCCGCCCCTCTGCTTGATCATCTGCCTTGCCACGAAACGGATGCAGTTAAATGTTCCCTTCAGGTTCGTATCCAGAACTGCGTCGTAGTCTTCCTCAGACATTTTCATCAGCAGCCCGTCTCTTGTGATTCCGGCGTTATTTACGAGAATATCAACGCTTCCGAATTCAGCGATGATCTCTTTAAACATTTCTTCACATGCAGTATAATCCGATACATTGCACTGTTTGATCTCCGCTTTTCCGCCTGCAGCCTCGATCTCCTTTTTCACTTCCTCAGCCCGGTCTTTTGATCCGTTGTAATTGATCACTACCGCCGCGCCTTCGGAAGCCAGCCTGATCGCCACTGCTCTTCCGATTCCACGGGAAGCGCCTGTTACTACTGCAACTTTTCCTTTTAACATAATTCACTTACCACCTTATCTACGTCTTCCCATGTGCCCACGTTGTATACCTTCACATCGCGGCTGATCTTGCGCATGAATCCTGCCAGTGTCCTGCCCGGCCCGATCTCAACGAATGTGTCCACGCCGTCTGCGATCATGTTTTCCACGCTCTGCTGCCAGCGCACGGAAGATGCCACCTGCTCTGCGAGAAGCGCCTTTGTCTCGCTGATATCTCTCACATACTCTGCTGTCACATTTGTCACATACGGGATCTCAAGAGGAGAGAGTTCTACATTCTCGAGCACCCTGCCCAGCTCCTCGCCTGCTTCTTTCAGCATCGGAGAATGGAACGGTCCGCTCACGTTCAGAGGCATAACACGCTTCGCGCCTGCTTCTTTCAGAGCCTCGGAGGCCTTTTCCACGCTCTCCTTCCAGCCCGTGATCACGATCTGCCCGGGGCAGTTATAGTTGGCGATGGTCACGCCGTCGATCTCATTGACGACCTTCTCGATCGCCTCGCCTGTCATGCCGAGCACTGCCGCCATGGAGCCTTTACCTCCCGGCACTGCATTCTGCATGAGGATGCCGCGCTTTCTCACCGTGGTGATCGCGTCTTCCGTTGTCATTCCGCCCGCGGACGCGATGGCACAGTACTCTCCCAGACTTAAGCCGGCTGTCACGTCGGCTTTCAGCCCGCGCTCTCTCAACACATGTTCCATTGCCAGACAGACGGTCACAAGCGCTGCCTGTGTGTACTCTGTCTGATCCAGTTTCTCATTTTCTTCAAAGCATAATGCTTTCATATCTATATCCAGCAGTTCTGTCGCCTTGTCGATGACTTTCCTTGCTGTTTCACTCTGCTCATAAAAATCTTTGCCCATCCCGGCTTTCTGCGCTCCCTGTCCGGGGAACATAAATGCAATCTTACTCATAGAATCCTTTTCCTCCGATCAGATCGTCTGTTTCTTTCACCAGCTTCTGGATCAGGTCATGGCATGACATCTTCTCCTTGACCATGCCTGCGATCTGTCCTGCCATTACGCTTCCTGTCTTAACGTCGCCTTCTACCACGGCTTTTCTCAATCCCCCCAGTGTAAGAAGCTCCAGTTCTTCAAAAGAAGCGCCCTCCTGCTCTTTCTGTAAGTACTCTTTGGTCATCTGATTTCTCAGGGCTCTCACCGGATGTCCTGTGGACCTTCCCGTGACCCTTGAATCAATGTCCCTTGCCTTGATGATCATATCCTTATAATTTTCATGAACCTGAGATTCATTCGTAAC